>CAMPAL010000023.1 GCA_946631855.1 uncultured Treponema sp.
TTGAATCCTTATCAATAGAAGCAAACATTTCTTCCGGTTTTACGCCGTCAATTGCTTTTGAATTGTAAGCAAGAACAGTAGAACCATCTTCACAAACGCGTGCAAGTTCAGAACGAGTCCAGTCAAAAACAGGCATAAAGTTGTAGCAAACCATATGGATGTCTTCCTGACCAAGACGTTCCAGAGTTTTAATGTAATTTTCAATATATTTATCGCGGTCACCTGCACCAATTTTGATGTCATCATGAATGTTTACGCTTTCAATTCCTGCAATTTTAAGACCAGCATCCTGAACTTCTTTTTTAATTTTTTGAATTGCTGATAATTCCCATGCATCGCCCGGTACAGAATCATACAAGGTTGTAATAACGCCATGTACTCCTGGCACCTGACGAATCTGCTGAAGAGTTACAGAGTCAAAACCTGTTCCATACCAACGTAAAGTCATTTCCATAATCAATAATCTCCCTGGAATACGGATTCCAATTTGTTTGTAAGTATAACACCCCGGGGTTAAAACCGCAACTAGTACACTTGCATACTAGTATTAAAATACACAATTTCACTTACCCTAAGTATTTTTACTGCAAAAAAAAGAGCCTCGAAGGACTCTTATATTGTATTACCATTTTACTATTTTGTATTCAAATTCTGCATAAGCTGAATAATCTGCCGCTTCAAAACGCCATCTGCTTATCTGGTCAAGAATTTCACTTCTTACAAGTTCGGTAAGAATTGCAGCAGGTGTGATTGTAATTTCTGTTACCGGCACATTTCCTGATTCTACAACACGAAACTTTATTTTTACAGTTCTTGAACCATCAATTGTCATGGCAGCGGCTTCAGAAAGATTGATTACAGGACTTGCAGGTTCCAGCAAAGCTCTGTTTGAACCATTCGACATTAAAAGCTGAACTTTTCCGCTTCCAGAAGTTGTTGCTTTTACATTTGTTGAAGATTCAACTCCATTTACTGCATTTCCATCGAAAGTCTGATTTTTTATATTAGAAAGTGCACTTGAAGTTGCTTGTGAAGTAGTTTTGTTTTCACTCTTTGAAGAAAGAGCTGCTGAACTTGTTGATGAAGAATCTGCCTTTGTGGTAGATGCAGCTGAACCTTCAAATGCAGGAACATTTTTTACAATTTTTTCTGACTGAGCAGAAGTAGAAACAGCAGATGGTGAAATATCCTCCTCATCTTCCATTTCTGCCCATACATCTTCATCATTTTTTGCTTTAGGCTTTGCTGCAAACTGTTCTGCAATTCTTTCTTCCATAGTTTTTCCATAAACCACAGGTTCTGGTTCTTTCACAGGCTGTTTTACACTTTCAGCAGGCTTTTTAGCAGGTGTTTCCGCAGTTTTCTTCGTTGCAGTCGGAGTAGTTTTATTTGTTTCAGTCACTTTTTTTGGCTGAGTTTCAACTTTCTTCACCGCCTCCTGAACTTTTTCCTGAACTGGACTTTCTGCAGGTTTTTGCACAGGAGTTTCTGCTGGCTTTTGAACAGGTTCTGCTGGTTTTTCTGCTACAGTCTGAGGAGTACTTTCCGAAACTGAGGAAGAAGCAGCAGCAGGAGCCGGATTTTCTGCAGATTTTTCTTTTTTTGGAGTTGATGAAAGCACAATCTGAACTTCTTTATATTTTGGTTTCTTCTGTACAGGCTTTATTAAAAGTGCACAAATCAGCAGAAGGAACCAGAAAATACCTGTTCCAATCAACCCAAGTATAAAACTTGTATTTTGAGGTGAAGAATCCTGTCCAAATAAAGGAGTGCCCTTAAAACGTGTCATTTTTCAGAACTTGTCCTTAAATTTATAAGAGAATATCCACTTTCGCGAATTACATCAAAAATCTTTACGATTGTACCGTTTGTAACCTGCTCATCAGCTTCAAGAGAAACAGGAAAGTCTTCTTTTTTTGTTGTTCCTGTATCAAATGCCAAAAGTTCCTGTCCAAGACTTTCCATGCTTACTTCTGTATCATTAAAAAACATAAGACCGTCTTTATCAGCATAAATTGTAATTCCCTGAACACAGGTTCCTTCTGCGGTTTTACTCTGAGGAAGATTAAGTTTAATTCCAGGCATTATTGCAAAAGTTGTTGAAACCAGGAAGAAAACAATCAGCTGAAAAACTATATCAATCATTGGGGTCATATCTACATTTGGTGAAATACGTCCCCTTCTATTCTTTAATCGCATCTTTTTCTCCTATTTTGCACGTCCCATTAAACGAAGCAAAACTGATGTTACCTTAACTTCCATTTCAACAATATTATGATTAACTCTTGAAACAAAGAAATTATGAAATATGAGGGATGGAATGGAAACGCACAAACCTGCAACTGTAGTCATCAAAGCTTCGGCAATTGCACCAGCAAGCAAAGCAGGATCTCCCATAGTTCCACCAGCACCCAAAACTCCAAAAGCCTTAATATTACCTGTTACAGTTCCCAAAAGTCCCAGTAAAGTTGCGATATTTGCAATTGTTCCCAAAGTTGAAAGCAAATGTTCAAAACGAGGAACAACCAGATCCATTTCGGCTTCAACAATTTCACGTAAATCTTTTTCTTCAAAACGTCTGCAATCAAGAGCTTTTTTTACGACCTGAGAAAATGGTGTATCAGCCTGTACACATGCTTCAGAACAAGACTGATAATTTCCAGAAACAAGACCATTATTTAATTCTGCCATCAGAACAAGGTCTTTCTTTTTAATGTTTGCAAAATAAATACAGCGTTCAATAATAATAAAAGTTGCTACGATTCCACAAATAATAATTGGAATCATAAAAAATCCACCAGATTTTATTGTTTCTAACATAAATAACCTCACAAATTTAATTAGAAGAAGAACTTAAGCAGTAAAGTTGCTGTTCCACCTCTTGTTATATAATTTCCGGCATAAACTCTTGGTTCAGCCTTTATTAATTTCAGAACATCTTCAAAAGATACTACTGCACGAACAGCAGAAGTCAATCGTACAAAGCCTTCAAGATTAATAACAGGATTTACATCACTAGATTCAAATGACCAGCTTCCGTTCAAATCAAGTCCCCATTTTGAATCCTGACTCTGAAAATTCAAATCGAGATAAATCTGATAAGCATCTTCGAGGGCTGGAAGATCCATCCAGTAAGATTTCCATCCACCAGAAATAGAGAAAATCTTATAATGATAAGTAAGTTCGATATTTGAGTTCAACTGTCTCATATCCTTCATGTAATACGAATAAATTGAACTTCCTGATGTAAGATTTGTATAAAGTGGCTGCCAGTATCCGTTTCCAAAAGCAGTCTGTCTGTATTCCATCTGAAGTTTTCCTGTAAATGATTCTTTCAAAGGAACTCCAAACTCAAGTTTTGCATACCAGTCTGTAGTTTCAGAAGGTTTTACATCAAGTTTTGAAAATTTGAACTTTCTTTCAAGATCACTCACTTTATTCATGTAGGAATCAAGTCCACCTTTTAAAGAAAGTGAAAAACGTCTGTTGGAAAAATAAACCGGGAAGGAAGTATCAAGTCCAACTGTAAAAGGTGCAAGAATAGTATTTGAATTAAGCTGATTTCCTACCAGCCCGTGAACATTTCCATAAATCTTTACAAAATCGTTTGACCAGGCAAGACTGGTTCCAAATGTACCACGCTGAAGATTTCCGGTATAAACTACATTGTAAAAATCATTTTCGAAAAGATAAGAACCGTCTATTCCAATTTCAAGTCCATATCCCTGCCACTTAAAAAACAAATCAGGAGAAGCAGTAAAAACGGTTGCTGTAGGAAAAGAACCACTGGCTACATCAGCATAGCGGTTATAAAGATTCAAATCTGCATTTACACCAAGAGTAAAACCATTCTTTATAGCCCATTCAAAATTACCACCTGCAGAATAATTATCCTGATTCAGATTTGTAATTCCAGGATACTGTTTCTGAAGTCCATTCGAAAGAGCCTGATATGCTCCTGCAAAGCCCCACTTAAACTGATTCTGCTGAAAAGTTTTTTCAACGGTAAGATTTGTTGTACGGTCAGAAAAACCATCAGTTAAAGAATGATTTCCATAACCTACGGAAGAATCATGAGCAAAGGAGATTTTAAAAGGACTTAATCCGCTTAAACGAAAAACTGAAAAATCACCCTTAAAAAGTGTTGGATATCCACCACCTATCTGGCCTTCTGCAAAAATAGATTTTTCCCCGTCGCTGGAGTTTTTACCCTTAATTTCAGAACTTGCAGGACTTTCAACATCCGGTAGCTGAGGAACTACATTTCCACTGTTTTCTGGAAGTACCAGAACATCTTCAAAAGATGGCAAAGCATCTGCTCCAACTTTTACACTGTCCCCGCTGATAACGGTGGTGACATCCGGAAGTTCAATATTCTGGGCAGAAAGACCTGTAAGACCTGCTCCAAAAATTAATACTGTAAAAATATATCTGTTCAATTTCATAATTTTTCACACCTTCTGATATTTTATTCAAACAAACTGTCAACTCTGTCTGCCTGACGGCTTTGAGGATAAAGTTCCTTCAACAAGCCGGCAGTTTCTCTGGCATCTCCAGAAAAACCTTCTGCCAGAAAAGCCTCTACAGCTCCGTACAAAACAGCTGCAGCACGGGAAGAATCATTTACAGCTCTGTAATACTCTGCCGCTTTCAGATAAGTCTGGGCAGCTTTTACATTGTCCTGATTTCTCCTGTAATAATCTGCAATAAATTCTGCATTTTCCGCAGCATATTTTTTTTCATCAGCGGCAGTCTGTTTTGAAAGCAGCTGATTAGCCAGATCGAAAGCCTCTTTTTGGGTCGAAGAAGATTCTGCCAGCAGTTTTACCAGTTCAGAACCTGCAATACGACCTTTTTTACTTGTAGTTTTTCCAAGTTTTTCATATTCTGACTGTTTTTCTGCAACCTGTTTGTCAGTTCCGTTTACAATTTTTTCCAGTTCAATCACCCGTCTACCAATTTCATCACCGGCAGCCTGTTCCGGAAAATCCTTTATCATCTTTTTTGCAACTTCCAGAGCCTGATTGTAAGACTCCTGCTCGTAGTAGGCCTGCAAAAGATTCTTACTTGCACCATAGGTATAAATTGAATTCTGATATTTCTGTAGTAAGGTCACATTCAAAAGGATGGCACGGTCAATTTCACCAAGTTTAAGGGCACAATCTCCGCCAAAGAAGAATGCTGCATCTACAAACTTGCCTGAAGCATATTTATAAATGTAATTATTAAAACGGGAAAGTCCTTCTGCATAATTCTGGGTAGAATAATAAAGTCCACCAGTTCTGAACATTGCCTCTTCTGCAAAAGAAGATTTTGAAAACTCACTGTAAATTTTCTGATAATACTGGTCGGCACTTTTTATATCACCCTTTTTTTCGTAAATGCCTGCGGTCGAAAAAATAGCCTGAACTGCAAAATCGGAAGTTTCTTCTGTATATGGACGCAAAATTTCAAGAGCACGGTCGTAAGACTGATAATCAGACAAAATATCTGCACAGAAAAGCACAGCTTCCTGTTTTTCCTCCTGATTTACAGAAGTATTGATTACATTTTCAGCCTGAAGAGCGGCACTTTTAAAATCTCCAGTCTGAAGGGCCGACTTTGCGGCGTACTCATAACCTTTTCTCAAATAAGAATTCTGACTGCTATCAGCCTCTGAACAGAAACGAACAAAAGAAGCATAAGAATTTTTATACTGTTCAAGACAATATTCAGCATATCCCTTATAAAAGAATGCTAAATTGATAAAACCAGGCTTTCCTGAAAAAAGTTTAATATAGTTCACAAAAGAAGACTGAGCTTCGTTCCATTTTTTTAAGTTTATCTGACACAAACCGCTTACATAGTATTTCTGATTATTGGTGGAGGCCTGAGCCTGTCTGTCTGCTTCTTCATATTTTCCGCAGGCAAACAAAGCTTTTGCGTATTCAATCTTGTCTTTTTCTGAAAGATTTAATTTTTCAAACTCACGAACGGCCCCGGAAAAATCTCCAAGGCGGCACAAAGCAGAAGCATACAAAACTCCTGTTTTTGGGGAAACCTGTCTGTACAAGCCTTTTTCATAATAAGCTGCAGAAAGTGCATACAAGGCATCAAAATCCGGTTCCCTAATTTTTTTGTACAAAACTTCTATCTCATCCCATTTTTTCAGCTGGAACTTTGTCTGGAGGAGGACTGAATAATATGAATCAGAAAAATTTTCTTCACCAGCGGCCGAAACTTTATCTTCAAAAGATTCAAGAAGTTTTTCTGCTTTTTGGGGAGCCTTATCTGCATCAATCATTATCTTTGCTTTATAAAGGCTGATAAGAGGACTGTCTTCTTCAACGCTGGCAAAATATTCCAGAGCTTTTTTGTAATTTTTACGCTTGTATTCATCAATTCCAAGACGAATCCAAAATTCTCTTACAAGCTGGGGATTATTTTCAAAAGTATCTACACATTTAGAAAATACCTGACCTGGATTAAGGCCAATATTTTTTTCTGAAGCCAGAACATATGCTTTTTTAAGGGCAATTACAGCCAGATATTCATACTTACATTCCAGAACCTTACAGTATTCATCATAAGCTTCTTTATTTCTGTTCAAGTTTTTCAAAGCATCTGCATTATGAAGGCAAAGTGAAAAGTAAAGTTCTTCATCAAAATCTGATGGATTTAATTTTTCAAACAGAGCATTTGTTTTTTCACTCTGCCCAGATTTATTGTAAGAAAGCATTATTTTCTGCAAAACTTCATTATATTCTTTCAGACTATAGTACTTTCCATTTTGAATTACATATTCATAAAGAGGACAGGCACTTCTATAATCTTCAAGTGTGTAATAAATATTGGCAGAATAAAAAACAGATGGATTATACCAGGTCAAACTTTTGTCAGTTAAGGCAAGCGAACAAGTCTGGTGAAAATACTCCAGAGCCTGCTTGTACTCTTTTTTACTGTTGTAAGACTTTCCCAGCAAATAAGTACACTGGGTAATTTCAGATGAACCCACATGCATATGAGAGATGGCATGATTCAAAGTCCCAATAGCTTCATCGTACTGCCCCATGTTGATTAAGGCGTCACCTTTATAAGCAAGGGCAGGCTGAATAAACACAGAATCAGGATATTCCCGAATCAAAAGATTTACCTTATCAACTGTTCCAGGATAATACTGATTTTTATAAGAAAGATTGATTTCGTTAAAAAGAACTACATCAGACACAGAAGTTTCTGCGCCTAAAAATGAAACAAAGCCAGCTAAGACGGCAAATATTAATAATGTCTTTTTCATAGTCAATTATTCAGGAAAGAACTGCTCCGAAGCTTTTACTCTTGTAAGATACACAAAATCTTCGTTATACAATAAGCAAAAATCTGCGAGCTGCATTTCTCTTCCGTTTATAAATACTGAACAGGCAAAAGCTCCATCATCCAGAAAGTAAGGGAAAAATGCTACACAGTCATTAAATACCTTAACTTCTGGAGAAACAGTTCTGTCGGTTCCTCTTATTGCTCCAAAATAAAATGTTCCAGGTTCTGTAGAAGCCAGTACATACATAAGCGACTGTAAAACAGAAACCGTATAACCAGAATTTTCAATAAAAGTTACGATATTGGAAACTCCAGTGTCTGTTATAGAAGATGCAAAAGGATTTATTGTTACATCTACTCCAGACTGATTAAAAAGATAGGTTTTACCAGAATATACAGAAACTACAGCAGAAGCAAGATTTCTAATCCAGTCCAAGCTGAAGAAAAGATTATAGCGCTGGGACAATACTCCCTGATGACCATTCTCCTTCACTTCAACAGTTTCTGCTATTAAAGGTGCCCTCTTTAATCTTCCACCAGCGAGAGGTTCGACCAAACCATCTGCTATCCATTTAACAAATCCGGCAGAAGAAAGTGACACTTTTTTTTCAGAATTTTCAGCAATTTCAAACTTTTTTCCGTTCGAAATATGAATCAGTTCATTGTTTTCATCATACATTGCATCTGGAAGCATCTGAATTTGAGGAAGTTTTTCCCGAATTACAGCAATCATCTGCAAAATACTGTGATACATGTCTGTATCTGCAAGAACATAATTCCATGGAAGTTTATTTTCAGTAATAATCAGGACATCTTCAAAAGATGCAGAATAAAACTTTTCAAAAGGCATACCCGTTGTAACCCCGCGGGCAGCATAATTTCCAAAAATAACTAAATCTGCCAGGGCAATTTTTCCGCTTGGTGTAAACTGCACAAAAACTTCACTATTTTTTAAAAAGTAGTAACGGATACGTAAAGGTTTGCCTGTTTTTTTATCGCGGATTAAAACCCAGCTTCCACATGCATCCCCCGGATATAAATCCTGTTTTTCAATCCGATAACCTTTATCTGAATAAACTGTAACATTCACCTGTGCATGAGGTGCTACAAAAACATTAAAAGTAGATTCATTTTCTTCAAGACGAATCTGAAATTTATCACCATTAGCATTATTGCAAAGTTCAGGAGGATTTTGTCTTACTGCCGACAAAGGAGCTGTAAACCATTTTTCCTCCAGACCAGTACGGATCTCTGAAGAATCTGGAATTCCTATTCTGTTATAAGAAGCACAAAGAGGTACTGCCATAAAAAAAAGTGCGGCTAACAATCCTAAAGTTTTTTTCATTTTTCCATACTCCTTAAAACTCCTTTATGAATTTTTCGGCAGTAAATCTCTTAGTCTTAAGATTCCTTTGCAGGATCTGTATCAGTTGCCCCTTCAGCCTTACGAATTTCAGCTTTTACAAGTCTACCGTCAGACATGCGAATCATTCCGTTTTCTACTTCATCAGGATGATTTCCAACAGGTGCGTTCGAAAGCAAAAGTTTAAGGCGGTTAAGCTGATTTACTTCAGAAGAACCCGGATCGTAATCGATGGCAGAAATATTTGCATTAGGGAAACGGCGACGCAATTCCTTTATCATACCCTTTCCAGTTACATGGTTTGGAAGACATGCAAAAGGCTGAACACAGGCAATACTTGGAGCACCTTCATTAATAAGTTCAACCATTTCAGCAGTTAAGAACCAGCCTTCACCTGTGATGTTTCCAAGCTGAACAATATCATCAACTCCCTTCATCATCTTATAAATTGAATTAGGAGCTTCAAAACGACGGCTCTTATTCAGGTATTTCTTCATCTTACGACGATAGAGTTCAAGACCCCATACCAGAAGTTTTGCATTTCTCTTAGTTTTTTCAGGGAAAGCAAGCTGATCGTGGCGGAAAATACCTGTTGAAAAAGAATAGAAGAAGAAGTCCAGTAAATCAGGCATTACACATTCAGCACCTTCTCTTTCAATTGTCTCAACAATCTGATTGTTTGCAGTTGGATGGAATTTAACAAGGATTTCTCCAACAACACCAACACGAGGCTTTTTAATTGGCTTCAGAGGAAGTCTATCAAAATCCTGAATGATCTTTTTAAGCAACTTGTGGAAGGCATGATTTGAAACACGCTCTTTAAACATTTCTTCGGCAATTGCATTCCATTTTTCGTAAAGCTGATTAGCAGAACCAGGAATTGCCTCGTATGGACGTGTTCTGTAAAGAACTCTCATAAAGACATCGCCAACTACCAGAGATTTTACAAGATTATCAATTAATGGCAGAGTGAGTTTAAATCCAGGATTTTTTTCAAAGCCCTGGGCACTCAAAGAAAGTACTGGAACCTGGCTCATTCCGGCATCGTTCAAAGCACGGCGGATAAAACCAATATAGTTTGTAGCACGACATCCACCACCAGTCTGTGTAATTATAAGAGCAACCTTATCCAAATCATACTTACCGCTTTCAAGTGCAGAAATCATCTGACCGGCAACAAGTAAAGATGGATAGCAGGCATCATTGTTTACATATTTTAGACCTGCTTCAACAGCTTTTGGATCTACTGCATCAAGAACAACAAAATTATATCCGCCGCTGGCAAAAGCCTTTTCCAAAAGTCGGAAGTGGATTGGCGACATCTGAGGACCAATGATTGTGTAGTTATTCTTCATCTCTTCAGTAAATACTACACGGTGGTAAGCAGAAGAATGAATTACAGGACGTTTTTTATTTCTACGTCTTTCCTTAACAGCCGCAATGAGGGAACGAATTCTGATACGAACGGCACCAAGGTTAGATCCTTCATCAATTTTAATAAGGGTATACATTCGGCTCTTGGCACGTAAAATTTCATCCACCTGATCGGCAGTTACTGCATCAAGACCACATCCAAACGATGTAAGCTGTACAAGTTCAAGATTTGGCATTTCGCTTACAAACTGAGCAGCACGATAAAGACGATTATGATAAACCCACTGATCAATAATTCTCAATGGACGTTCAATTTTTCCTAAATGAGCAACAGAATCTTCTGTCAAAACAGCAAGACCAAGTCCGTTTATCATTTCTGGAATACCATGGTTAATTTCAGGATCCAGATGATATGGACGACCTGCAAGAACAATTCCGCTTCCACCCTTGGTAATAATTTCTTCAAGAGCTTCTTCACCAGCCTTCTTTACATCTTCTTTAAAGGCCTCCTGTTCATTCCAGGCCTTCTCAACTGCATCATGAATCTGTTTTTTCTTGAGCTGAGGGAATTTTGGCAGAAGTTCTTCGCACAAACGTTCAGCAAGACGGTCTTTGTCGTAAATTGGGAGGAATGGATCCATGTAAGTGATGGAAGGATCCTGTCTCAATTCATCAACATTATTTCTTAAAACTTCTGGATAAGAAGTTACAATTGGACAGTTGTAGTGGTTACCAGCTCCCATATCTTCCTGTTTTTCATAAGGTGCACAAGGATAGAAAATGAATTTTACACCACGCTGCAAAAGAGAAACCAGATGACCGTGACTGATTTTTCCAGGGTAACATACAGATTCAGAAGGAATTGTTTCAAGGCCTTTTTCGTAAACTGTACGGCTGGAACGCTGACTCAAAACTACACGGAAGCCCAGTTCGTTGAAGAAGGTAAACCACAATGGATAATTTTCGTACATATTGAGTACACGTGGAATACCAACATCACCCATTGGAGCATCTTCTGGTTTTCTTGGAATATAATGATTAAAGAGTCGCTTGTATTTCCATGCAAAAAGATTTGGCATTGGACCTGCGTCATCATCATCAATACCAGTATTCTTTTTGTTACTTGCATCAACTACATTACCTTCAAGTTCGGCACCTTTTTCGCAGCGGTTTCCTGTAACAAAAGTGCGTTTTTCTGAACCTGTCTGGAAGGTATTGATTGTAAGAAGACAGTTATTCTGACACTTTCCACATCGTCTTAAATCCAAATCAACATGGAAAGATTCAAGATCTTTTAAAGTTGCAATACCAGAACGTACATCATGAACAGTACCTTCAGGCTCGCCAGGTTTTGGCTCCATCAAATCACACCACTGATCATAAGCAATCAGGGCAGAACCGTAAGCTCCCATAAGGCCTGCTACATCAGGGCGGTAAACCTGAACACCTGCAATTTTTTCAAAAGCACGAAGAATGGCGTCGTTAAAGAAAGTTCCCCCCTGAACGACAACCTTTTCTCCAATATCACTAGCCTTACGAAGTTTGATTACTTTAAACAGGGCGTTTTTAATTACTGAGTAAGAAAGACCTGCCGCAATATCTGCAACTGAAGCACCTTCTTTCTGAGCCTGTTTTACACGACTGTTCATAAATACAGTACAACGTGAACCAAGATCTACAGGCTTTTGTGCCATAAGGGCAATTTTTCCGAATTCCTTTACATCCATGCCCATTGTGTTTGCAAAGTTATCAAGGAAGGAACCACAACCAGAAGAACAGGCTTCGTTTAACTGAATACTTACAATTGCTCCATCCTTCATGCGCAGACACTTCATATCCTGTCCACCAATATCAAGAAGGAACTCAACGCCTGGAACAAAGAAGTTCGCAGCACGGAAGTGGGTGATTGTTTCTACCTCGCCGGAATCTACGCCTAAAGCTGCCTGAAAAAGAGCTTCTCCATAACCAGTAGAAACTGCACGGGCAATGTAAACATCTTCCGGAAGCATGTTATACAAATCTTTAAGAACTTTTACAGCAAGTTCAACAGGATTACCCTGATTGTGAGCATAGAAATCCCAGAGAATACGTCCGTCTTTATCAATAAGACATGCCTTTGTGGTGGTTGAACCGGAATCCAGACCAAGAAAAACTGGACCGTGAGTCTTTTTCAAATCACCACGTTTTGCCTTCTGTTCTGAATGACGAACCTCGAATTCATCTAGTTCAGCCTGATTTTTAAAAAGAGGTTCCAGTCTCTGAACTTCGCTCAACTCTGCCCCAACAAGATTTTTAAGGCTGTCACGGAATTCTGCAATAGTTGGGAATTTATAATCATGCCCTTCTGCATCCTGGAATTTTCTTTCTGCAGCAAAAGCACAACCAGAAGCAACAAAAAGCTGAGAATCTTCAGGAACAATAATTTCTTCTGGTTTTAATTTTAAAGTCTGAATAAAACGTTCACGAAGCTGATCAAGGAAGTGCAATGGTCCACCAAGGAAAGCTACATTTCCACGAATTGGTTTTCCACAGGCAAGTCCAGAAATTGTCTGAGAAACTACTGCCTGAAAAATTGAAGCAGCAATATCTTCGCGGCGAGCACCTTCATTAATTAAAGGCTGAACATCTGTTTTGGCAAATACACCACAACGAGCCGCAATCGGATAAATCTGCTGGGCATCTCTGGCAAGTTCGTTCAAACCAGGAGCATCTGTTTCAAGAAGAGCCGCCATCTGATCTATAAATGCACCTGTACCACCAGCACAAGTACCATTCATACGCTGTTCAACGCCACCTTTAAAATAGGTGATTTTGGCATCTTCTCCACCAAGTTCAATTACAACATCTGTCTGAGGAATTAATTTTTTAACAGAAGTTGTAGCAGCAATTACTTCCTGAATAAAAGGAATGTTCAGCCACTGAGAAACAGAAAGACCGCCAGAACCAGTAACTTTTACACTGACGCCTCTTTCAGAACCTCCTTCCACTTGTTTTTCAACTGTATCAAGGGCTTTTGTTACAACATTTATGATTGTAGAACGAATATCTGCACGATGACGCTGATAATCACCATAAATTAATTTGTCATTATCATCGAGAATAGCTACTTTTACTGTAGTAGAACCAACATCAATTCCTATACGGATTGGTAATAAAGAAGAATCGACCATATTCCTTTAAATATAGTAAGAATTCCTTTATTAGTCAAACAATGACATTTTTCTCTACTTTGTCAAACCGTGGAAAATAGATTTGATATCTGTAGTAAATTTTTCTGTACTTGCCCGTAATTCTTTAAGGAAGGAATTATCGTCAAGAGGACCAATTACAGTTTCCATTTCTTTTTTATTTCGGAATGTCATGTTTCTATAGTAATCGGTGTAATCTTTTTCACGAGATTTAAGTGATGCATTGTAAATATCATAAGCAACAATCGAAACATCATCTGTAATATTGCGATACAAATCCACTGAAAACTCTTCAATAGGACGACTGTAAAGCTGTTCAAGAAGATAAAGGGCATATCTTACTTTGTACTGATCATAAGCACATTCACAAAGCTTGTAATACTGGTGGATGGCATCCCAGGAATTTATTGAACCATTTTTTATTGAAGCAAATAATTCCTGAATTTTTTCAGAAGGAATAATCTGTCCTCCAACATTTTCCCATTCAGTATAAAGCGGCAATTTGCGGATTCTTTCAACAAGATCAGGAGTAAGAGAGTCAAAACTGATATTCTGGCAAAAATCCATCAAAGTACGAACAGCAAAATATTTTACAATCTTACGGTACATCTTATAGGCTTGAACAGGCTTAAAAATAACTGCACCATACTTTTTCTGACAGATTGGATCATCAAGAGTAAATTCCGCTTCTGGATTCTGATGTAAAAAGTCCTTGGCAGCCTGATAAACCTTTTCTGGAGTATCAGCATCATCCATATACTCATTTTTAATAGTCTTCAAATAGCCGGCAGTAAGATTAATCAGTCTGTCCAAAGCAAACATCACTTCCTGCATGGTATCAGGGGCAAGAGGATCAGTTTCTATTTTCTGTACCTTTACCTTTCTTTTATCTCTTTTCTTAAACTTATTATTATTGCGGGTGATGGCGAACATATCATACATAAACCACCAGGCAGGAATAATACAAATTTTTGGACTACCGTTTTGACCAGGAGCAACCAGAGCAAAAGGATATAAAATATCAAGTTCATTAGGATAAGAGCCCTTAGAAATCAAATCAAATGAGGCAAATCTTGAGTTGTGCTTAAAATCGGAACAAAGACCTGGCCAGAATCCTCGTTTTGCAAAAATTTCGCCATCTGGACTACGACTGTTATGATTACTTCCAATAGTTGCACCAGCGGCAATGTTGGACTGACCCATAATTGTAGTTGCAATCAAGAATGAAGAGTTATGATGCTGTTCATGGAAAGGATAAATCAAGTTATTTAAAATTTCACAGCAGGAAACGGTTGAATTATCACCCAAAACAGAGTTTAAAAGACGGGCACCATATTTTACCTGGCAGTTTCTTCCAATTACAAAACGAATTGCAATAGCCTGGTAGAAGACATGGCTTCCATAGCCAAGAATACCATTTACAAGCTCTACCCCTTCACCAATTTGAGAAGGTTCTTCTTCTGAAGAAAGAATGGTTATGTTCTTAAGTTTAAGAGCACCTTTTATATAAGTTGCATCACAAATCTTACAGTCTTTTATGATACTTGTATTTTTAATGACACAATCGTTTCCTATTATTCCGTAAGTATCAAGTTCTTTAGAAAAGCCTGATTCAGTAATTTCCACAAAACGTTTTAAAAGTTCTGGATCATCTCTATAATGCGACCAGATATAAGCATCGGCTGGAATCATACTTTCAAAAGGCAGAACTTTTCGTCCTTCGTTTTCGTTTCCAACACCAATCCATACACGATGTTCTTCTGGTTCACCCTTTTTTAAGATTCCATTTCCGAATTTTGAATGGCATGTTGCACAAATTTCTTCAATATTAAAAAGAATATTTCTGTTTCCAATACGATAATTATCCATGTAGGAAACATTTGCAATAACACAATCATCACCAGTAACAATATTACTTACTCTGGAACGGTAAATTCCGGCTCTTAAAGAAAGATCGTTATACTTTAATTTGCAGAAAACCAGACGACCAAGAATTACATAACCAGAAAAAAAAGAAAGATGGATTAATTCAGGGTTAAAATTTCCTTCTTTTTCATCAACATAAATATTTAACCAGCTGGAATCCACATTGCTATTTCTATTTTTCTTCAGGATTTCAATTTCATTTTCTGTTAAATGACGTTTTCCTTTTAGAAGTTCCTGAGGAATTGTATCTTCTACTTTTTTTAATGAATATTCTAACTGTACCATAATTTTTTATTTATACTCTAAACTTACTTACAGCTTCAGAAAGAATTCCTACAGAATTCTGAGCCTGATTTGAAATTTCTGACATATCTTTAGATGTGTCTGTAAGAGTTGAAGAAGCATTTCCACATTCTCTCAAACCAGAATCAACTTCATCCTGCATATTTGCAAGTGCTGTACAGTTATCTTCTACAAGTTTTGTTCCTGAAGAAATAACATTTGCACTATCTTTTACATTTCCACTGCTCTTTTTGATATCTGAAAGAGAATCCATGATAAGACCTGCTTTATCACCCTGTTCAGAAACAGTTTTAGAAAGTTCTTTCATAGTTGTATCGAAATTCTGAATCTCGCTAATTGTCTTTTCAAAAGAATTTTCCACATTAAGTGATGAAGCCGAAATTTCATCAATTTTAGACTGAATTGCTTTAAGAGATACGCTGGAATCTTTTGCCTGCTTTGAAGTAGTTTCTGCAAGCTTACGAATTTCATCTGCTACAACCGCAAAACCACGTCCACTTTCACCGGCATGAGCAGCTTCAATTGCCGCATTCATAGCAAGGAGGTTGGTCTGGCTGGCAACAGAAGAAATAACCTTGTTCATTTCAAGCAAGGCTCCTGATTCTGCCTGAACTTCCTGAATCTGAGCAACAGATTTTTTCAAAGCCATAGTATTTGCTTCGGAAGATTCAACAATTTTTCCAACTTTAGCAGACATATTTTCTGTATTCTTTGTAATATCCATAAAGTTACGCATCATATCTTCAATGTTTGATGATGAAGAAATAATCAGCTGATTCTGGGTATCAATTTCAGAGTTTAGAACAGAAACCTTCTGGGCAACCTGAGTTACTGCATCGTTTACAGAATTAATTGCATTACTCTGTTTAGAAATTGTGCCGTTTACACCGTTAATTGCATTTTCTGTTGTGGTGACAGAAGTATTAATTTCCTGAGTATTATGAACCAATTTTTCAGAAACATCCTGAATTGAAGTAGAAGATTCTCTGATAGTTCCTACCAGTTCGGTAATTCCTTCTGAAAGCTGATTAAATCCGTTTGCAAGCTGAGATGCTTCCAGAGTCAAATAGTCCTGACATCTTTGTGTAAAATCACCTTTTCCAATAACTTCGCATACAGAAACAATATCCTTGAAATGGCTGGAAACTCTTCCTGTCAAAATTACATCCATTATGATTAAACCAATAACGATTATAAGAAGGATTCCAAACACAACCATAATCATATGCATATAAGAACTTGAAAAATCTGACATTGGACCATCTGCAACAATAAACCAGTTTGTTCCCTTAATCTGCTGTACTCCATAAAACTGCTGATTTTCCATAAATGATTTAGATTTTCCATCAAGATAAGATGACTTTGTGTATGAAACAAATTTTGTATCATTAAAATAATTGTCATTCATGATTGCAGAAAAATCATTATTAGTAATATAAAGTCCTTCTGAATTGATAATATTTACACGACTGTTTTTAGAAAGATTTATATCTTTTACAGCTTCAGAAAGAGCATCAAGAACTATATCAGCGGCAGAAACACCAATCAAATTTCCATTATCATCTAAAACTCTATAACTTAAAGTTACAATAATTTTACCAGTGTTAATATCTGTAAAAGGTTCTGTATAACAAACCTTATCACGATTTTTTACAGCATTCTGATGCCATGCACGAGACTGCATATCAAAAGTTTCAGGAGCTTCCCAACCAGAGTGAGAAATTAAAGCACCTCCATCCCAAATCTGTTCATAAGTTGCATAATAAAGAAGGGTTTCATCCATCATGTTTCGTCCCATACTTTTTACAACAGATCTGATTTCATCACGGTCGTCCTGAATAACTGGAATTACATTTGAAAGATCTATAACAAGATTATTATATTCGCCAAGAATGCCAGACACTTTTTCGTTTAAGGAATCCATAGCCTGACTAACAGTATTTATTGTAGATTTTTTAACAATATTTTGAATTACGAAAGAAAAAGACAGGCCCAAAAATAGAGTTACAACTATAATAGAACCAATCATTCCTATAAGAATTTCAGACATCAGGGATAAATGTTTTTTTGCCATAAGAACTCCAAAATTAATAAAAAAAAAGTCAGACTTTATTAAATATTAAAAATATCATTTGTGTATAATTAATTTGATAATATCGTATAAAAAGATAAAACTCAATTTTTTTGAAAGAATTTATAAAAGAATTCTGTTATTATAGATAAATGATTTCCAGAAAATTTACATCACTATTATCAATTTTTATTTTTTCTACAATTTCCCTTACAGCCTTACCTGCCGACAACGTAAAAGAATACACTCTGGAAAATAACATGAAAATTTTCCTGCTGGAAGACCCTTCTGATGCCCTTGTTCATATTGAATTTACCTGTCATGCAGGTTTTTCTTCCCAAACCCAAAATACAAATGGATTTTTTAAGCTTTTTACACGGCTTGTAAAAGAAAATAATCCTGAATTAAACTTTTCTACTGTTGAATGTAATGCAGATTCAAGCCGTTATATTCTGGAAACTGCACCACAAAAACTAGATCAAACTTTAACCCAATTATCAGATGCTGTTTTTTCACCCGCTTTTTCAGATGAACTTTTTCTTTCAGAACTTACAAAACTTAAAAAAGAAGTGAGTGATAATGCAGAAGAACTTTCTACATATATAAATGCCGCTATAGATTCAAGGATTTTTTCTGACGCCCCATGGAAACACGATTCAGGAATTTATCCACCACTGTTCAAACGAATCTCAACAAGTTCAGCAAGAAACATCATCAAAGATATTTCCGACCGCTGGTACACCCCTCAAAATTCAGCCCTTTTTATCTGCGGAAATTTCAACACAGAAAAACTTCTTGTAAGTCTGCGTTCTTCTTTTGGACGTTTTTTCTCCAATTACAGAATTCCTGCAGAAAAAGAATCCCTGCCTGTAAATTCCCACAGAAAATATGTTTTTCACCACTCTGAAATTTCTAACGAACTCACACAAATTGTAATTCAGTATACAATGATGGATATGGAGGAATGCGATCTTCTTGCGGCCAGTCTGAACAACGATGTTTCAAGTTTTAAAACAAATTTGCTGGAACTGACCGAACTAAACATTCCGGGAGCTGAGTACATCAATGTTTCTGCCGCTCACAAAAGAAATTCTTCAAGATTAATTATCCAGGCTCTGATGCAGCCTCCAGAAAACAAAAAACTGGCAATCAATTCATTAACTCAGGCAGAAGAATTTACAGAAGAAACTCAGCTGATTTCAGAAAAAATGAATGATCTGGAATTTCTTTACGGAAAAATGCAGCTGCAAAGTGAACTTCAGGAAATTTCAGCAACACCACTTTATCTTATGAACAGTCTTTCTAATTTCTGGGCTCTTGAACCTTACTATAAAAACACAGAAAGTGATGGAGAACTTTATCCAGAATCAAAACTTACAAGCCTTTTGTTCAGCCGTATTAAAAAAATAGAAGAACTGGAAAGTCAGGAGATTTTTCAGAAATTCAAGGCGGAAGAACCATTCATTTTTATAATCATCAGTGATAAAGATTTTAAGAAAAACCGTAAAGCTTATCTTGAAGCAGGCTATGAAGAAATAAACGAGAACAATTCTTCCTGGTATATTCAGAGCATGTTTAAGGAAATTAAAGATCAGTTCAAACCAAATGATGATAAATTCTACAGCGTCCGTTCAAACCAGAATGACAATGCATATTTCCAGAGAAATCTTTCTCAAATCGAAACAAAAGTACTGGAAAACGGCATAAGCATTACTTCAAAGAAAAACCTGAATTCTCAGGGAGTTTCCCTTCTCCTGTCTGTGAAAGGCGGAAAGTTAAATTCTTCAGATAACAATGGTTTTGAAGAAGTAATGATAAATCTTATTGCATCAAACCTTCAGAGAGCCCTTACAAAAAAACAGTTCCAGGGAATAATCACAGGAAATCCACAGGTTACAGCCCAGACAAATCTTTCTACCTCTTCAATTCTTATTACTTTTGACCAGGAAGATTCAAAAACTGTATGTGAAACAATTGCTCAAACTATTATTTATGATGATATTCCACCGGCAACAGCAGACAGAGCAGTTTCTTCCCGCCAGTATAAAAAAAGACTTGAAAACGGAAATGCCTCAAACCAGATTTTTTCAGCCGCTGTAAATACAATTTACGGCAAGGGTGATTTTTCAAACATTTTTGAAAGCGAAAAAGATGTTCTTCAAAACACAGATTTCAATTCAATTTTACAGGCCTACCCTAACTTTCTGGATGCCAGCCGTTATGATTTAATTGTTACCGGAAACTTTGATGATTCTTTGCTAGATTATCTTACAGATTCCTTTAATCTTTTTGCAAACAACAATCAGACAATAAAAGAAATCAAAGATAAAGAAAATCTTCCAAAAAATAAAAGAATAACAGCAAAACTCCGACATACATTTTTAACAGATATTCCGGCCGAAGAAGCAGGCCCTCAACCGGCAGTTTTAATTCCAACAACAGAGTTTCTAGATCCAGTCCTCTATATCACAAAAGTTCCATCTGAAGAGCCTAAAAAAATGGCTATATTCAATGCAATAATGAACCAGCTACAGATTGAACTGCAAAATCAGATAGATAAAAGCAAAAAATTCGATAAGTCTACAGTCAGCCTGAATTTACCAAGAAGCAAAATGAACTTTGCAGCAATTTACATTCAAAACGTAACTCACACAAAAGAAGCTGATTCAATTTACAGAAGTTCTGTTCAAAGCCTTTTCAAAAAGATGCTGGCAGCAGATGCAGACAAAACAATCATTCAGGAAATAAAGAATAACTGGATTCTCAAACAGATGAACGAAACTTTCACAAACAAAGGAACAGCATTCCTGATTCAAAAAGGTTTCGAACTCTTCCCGGAAAATCCCCAGCCAGATTTTTATTTGCAGGAATACAATTACATCATGACAGCAAGTGTTCAGGACTTCCTGGAAGTAATGGATTCAATTCCAGACCGGGCAAACCTGAGAGTGTATTCGGGGGATAGCAGGGAGTAGGTTTTAGGTGTTAGGTTTTAGGTGTTCAAAACCTGCAGAATTTCAATTTAAACAAAAAAAAACTTCCCAGATTTTGGGAAGTTTTAACAACGGCTGCTGCAGGTTTTGAACCTGCGACACATGGATTAACAGTCCATTGCTCTACCAGCTGAGCTAAGCAACCATCTGTTCTTGCGAACGTGAATATTATATTAATGAAATGTGATTTCAGTGTCAACAGTTTCTGCTTAATATTTTAATTTTTTTTTCAAAAAAAAATGGTGTGATTTTCGGGATAGACCTTCTAATAACACCATTAATTTATTAATGCTTATTTCTGCAAAACGAACTCAACGCGGCGGTTCTTCCAGTTGTTATCCTTATCTTTTGGATTAACAACAGGTTTTGTTCCACCAAGACCTTCTGTAGAAAGAGCAGATGCACTTACACCACGTTTTACAAGGTAAGTAACAATTGCTTCTGCACGTTCTTTTGAAAGTGGAGTCAAAGCACGTCCCCAAACTTTCATGTTATCTGTTGTTTCTTCTTCAGGATTATCAGTAATCTTGTTTGCATGTCCTTCAACAGTAACTTTATAATCCTTGAACTTCTTAAGAATATCAGAAATACGGTTCAAAATCTGAATGTTCTTGTTTACCTGTTCCTGAGTTAACTTAGCATTAGCTGTCTGGAAGTTAGAAGAATCAGATTCGAAGATGATAGAAGGAACAGCCATCTTCAATACGTTTCCATCACGAATTACCAGAACATCTACTGGAATTACACCTTTGATTGTAGAAGTCATTCCAAGGCTGTCTGTAACTGTGAAGGTGTATGGATAATCCATAGCTGACTGAACGCGTTCTGCATTTCCGTTTGCATCTTTCTGAATATTACTCAAACCATCCCAAACGATTCTTTCCTTAATCTGAGATTTACCGCTTGTCTTCCAGAAAGCACGTCCCTTAGGATCATCAATTGTAAATGACCAGTTCTTAATTCTTGCTTTTGTAGAACCTGCAAGCTTGATATAAAGATCATCATCAATACCATCGTTATCAGGACTGAAATATTCAGGAGATGTTTTGACAGAAAGCTGAGGTGGTGTTGCAGTACATACAAATGGTGAAGAAACTGCAGTTACCTTATTACCATTTTTGTATGAAACTTCAATTGTTCCTGTAAAGGTTCCTTCACAAGCCTTACCATCTTTATCAGCACCATTCCAGTTAATTACTGCAGGAAGATTTGCATTATCCTTTTCAGTCAAACTGTAAACGCTGCTACCATCTTCTTTACGAACATCAAATCTCCAGGCAACAACAGAATCTGTAACAGTTGTTCTGATTTCGAACTTCTGAACATCGTAAACATTGTCATTATTTGGAGAAATACCTTCAAGTTCAGCTGTTATGTAACCTTTTGTTTCACGATTATCGAGAGTGATATTTTTCAATTCAGTTGCGAAAGAGTTTCCTGCATCATCTGTAGAATGAATGATGATGTTGTAATTTCCGTTATCACAGATATTTCCAGATTCATCAGTACCATCCCAGATAAAATCAGCTTTTTCACCACTCCAGGTATATTTTCTAACAGTTTTGTCTTTTGCACCGCGAACTTCTGCAATCCAGAGTTTTTCTGAGCTTGATTTTGTGATTTTTACAGGAAGATTCTTCTGTGCACCATTTCCTCCAGGAGCAAAGGCTGTCCAAGGAGTTTCACAAGTAAGTTCAGGAGCCTGAGTATCCAGTTCAAAAGCCTGAGTAGAAGCACTTGCACTTGAATCATTAGCACGTTTAATTGTTAACTGAGCTGTATACATTCCGTCTGGAGAAAGAATCTTATCATTATCTTTACCATCCCAGACAAAGTTTACAGGAAGTTTAGCATCTGCTTTTGAAGTATAAACAATGTCGCCTTTTGCATTCTTAACAGTAAAGTTATAAGAAACTATGTCTTTAGAAGCTGTAATTGGAGTAAAGGTGATTGTATCTTTAACTTTATTTCCATTTGGAGAGAAAGCTGTATCAGACAAAGCAAGAAGAACCTGAGCTTCAGTTGTATCAAAACTTACAGCATTAGCAAGTTCTGAAGAGCCAAAGTTTCCTGCCAAATCGGTAGCAGATAAAACAAACTTATAAGATCCGTTTGCGGCAATATCACCCTTATCATTAATACCGTTCCATACAACTTTTTCTGGTGGATATTCTCCAAAATCATAAGATTTTACTACAGTTCCGTCTGCAGCACAGATTTCTCCAAGCCATGAATTAACAGGAGAACCAGCAGATGGTGTAATCATG
>CAMPAL010000024.1 GCA_946631855.1 uncultured Treponema sp.
TATATAGTGATTTTCACAAATCATCCCCTAAAAAATCGGGAATTTTTGCTTTTTTTGGTTTTTGATATCTTACAGCCATTGCCCTTTGCCAAAAAGCCTCTTGTTCTTCTTCAGTAATTTTATCACCTGTATAAGGGTTTAATCTGTTGTCAATTCTTGTATGATGGAATCTGCAAACTTGAAAAACATTATCAGGGTCATACATTAAAGCTGCATTTGAACTTACCGCAATATGATGTGCAGGATCTAAAGTTGTAAAATTTGGAGGGCTTTCCACTTTACCTTCTTTTACATCTCTATCCTGAATTATTTTTTCAGTCGGCGTAATTGCTCTGCAAAATATACACCCAGCCGCATCTAATTCTCTTATTATTGCTTTTACTTCTTGCCATTGTTTATCATCTGAACCTCTTCTCATTTTTCAAACCTCGATTTTTCAGGGAATTTCTTTTCCAAAAATTCATATATTTCATTTATATCTTCTCTGCTCATTTTATCAGTATCATTTATGCACGCCATTTTAGATTCTTTTTCACTCAAACTTTTAATTAAAGTTTTTACATTAGGAAAATTATCCATTGAAAAATAAGAGCCAATATGATCTAAACTTATAGGATCTGTAATACCGTTTAAAAAATTAAAAGTTCCATAAACATATTGATTTAAGTTTACTTCCAAATTTCTAAACATTGTTAAAGAATCTAAAATATCCTTCTTAAATATAGAGTAACATCTTTTCATTTCAGATACAAGTAAAGGAACGGCGGATCCGTGGAATTGTTTTATATAAAGAAAATCATTTTTTCTTTTGAATTCTTTGTTTAGTGTTAAATAAAGTCTTGCGCAAAGTTTTGTAAAAGGGCTTGTTGTATTTAATCTTTTTTTATACGCATAAAAAAGTCTTCTCCCGTTTTGAGAAAAGAAATCTCTTTTTTTAGCTGGATTTAAAAAAATTAAATCATCATTTCCATAAATTATATGTTCAGGCAAACCGGGTACATCATGTAAAAAAGCTTCAATTGTATTTGAGTTAAAAGTGGGCAAATATTCTTTAGGAATGAATTGATCATGTGTAATTATTTTCAAATGAGAATATTCTTTTCTAACAAATTCGGGTATTTGGCTTTCTGATTGAACTAAAATAAAAATATCATCAATCCAAGGCGCATATAATTCAATACTTCGAAAAATATATTTCAAAAGTGAAAAATCACGAAAACGGCAATTATCTTTATAGTCTTCCCCTTTTGCATATTTATATTTTTTCTGCCAATCCGGATCAGCAGGGTTTAAAAAAGGGAAGACATAACTTACATTGAAATCCATAATTTTTTAATTAGTTTTTGGATCAATTGTAAAAGGCCGTTTTGTAAGTTTCATATAGCAATCATGACAAAGGCATTTATAGTTATCTCCTGTATCAATTGAAATAGAATCTTTAGAATCCCAATTTTTTACAAAATAACTATAATTTGCAGGTTTACTGCACTCCATACAAATTGCATCTGTTTTTTGAATTTCATCCATAAAAGGGATTATATTCTTTGCAGCTGGAAATAATTCACATGACCACGAAGAAATCAAACCCGCAAAAGTAATTGGAATCTCTTTTAATTCAGAGGATTGATATTTATAAAAGAAATCCCTCTCAAAAGGAATCATAAAAAACTCATCAATAAAAATTGCAAATATTTTATGCCATCTAGAAACTTCAAAAGCTTTTGTGAAAATTTCTTCCGGTTTTTTTATTTTGAAGGAATGTACATAAGAGGAATTTTTCAACTCCTCCATTCTTGCAGCTAAAAAGTTACCATGGCTTCCGCCTCTTGTATCTTTTTCAGGTTCAAACCAAATTACATCTTTTTTTGCAATTACATATTGCTCAAGATCCAAAACAAGTTGTCGAGTTTTGCCTGATTTCATCGGGCCAGTAATGAGTTTCGTTTTCATATTGAGAGAGTTAGTTCACCTTTTTGAATTTCATATCAGATGGTTCAACAAAGCAACTGATTGGGCAGCCTTGAAATCCTCCAATTTCAGGCTGAGGTCGGCTACCTTTGAATTTACACCAATTGCATTTGAAATCCATTTTTACAGGCTGCAAAGCTTCTGCAGGCTTTGACCAATCAAAAGCATCAATCTCAGAAACTGTATTTTTCAAACCTTCAACTGTATTTTTTACATCATCAGCGGTAAACTTCAATTCCTTCAAACAATCTTTATAATCAACAGAATCATTATCTGCCAAAGGGAAGAAAACAAAAAGCCTAAAATGTTCTTTTACTTTTTCATATTCATTTGATTCAGATTGAATTACTCCTTTTGCAACAGCCATCATATATGCATACAAAGTCAGTTGTTCTTTATAGGTATTCATATTTATAGTTTTCGGAGTTTTGTAATCGTAAATAATATAATCCCCGTTTCCGCAATCCTCAAGCAAGTCCAAAATTGCAACTGTTTTTGTTTCTCCAAACAAAACTTGATCGTACCTTTTTTCCGCGTACATTGTATGACCTGTTTTATCAAGGTAATCATGCTTAAAAGAAAGCCATCTCTTTAACCCTCTTTTCAATTTAAACTCTGCCGCTACTTCTTCCGAAAGTTTATTTTCTTCCATTGCAGCTTTGAAAAATTCCAAAACCGTTTTTTCATCAGCCTGCCTGTATGGCATTTTTACAGTTTCATTTTCATAATTTTCATACTTCAAAAGTGATTCAAAAGTCTGATGCAAAACAAGTCCTTTATCTGTTACATCAACATGTACCTCTTCAACAGGACTAAACTTTTCAATATAAGAATATTTAAAAAGAAGTTTGCAATTGTGAAATGTTTTTGCTTTACTTATACTAATACTTTTCATTCTTTTTCTCCTTTGGGTTTTTTATAGCTGAAGTTCCAATTTTCATCCAAAATTTTACAGAATCCTTTTGCTCAAAATCCATTTGAGAAATTTTTTGTGTCAAAATATTTTTGAAAATAGAAAACCAATTTTCTTCAACTTTATAATATTTTAGTTTGGATGAATTGATCGCGTACAATACTTGCTCGAACTGTGCATACTCTTTATTTTTATCCAAAAGAAAAATATCATCAGCCCCTTTATAACCTGTATTGAAATACTTTGCAAAATACTCATCAATTTTTCTCAAAGTGGCTTTTTCAACTTTAATAACTTTGATATAATTTTCAAATTGGCTCGGGTACTTCAAAAGGTTTTCAGGCTTTTTCAAATGCACTTTATCCCAAAGCGACAAATTATTATTTATTGGAATAAAAATACAGTTTTTTTCCTTAAAAGTCTCCAAATAATTTTGCTTTACATTTTCAGGGTTTTTAAATACATTAAAAAATCCGCTGCTTTTTGCAATGAGATAGTTTAAAAAGTCAATATATTGATTTACTTTTTCCCAATCAATATCATTTAAAATAATAGTTGTCATTTGAAATAAATATAGCTTGTTGAAAAGTTTAGGTCAAAAAATCTTTTGAAAACCCTATATTATTAACATAACGAGGTACGAACTATATGATTACACTTAAAGACATTGAAACACTTGCTTTTGATGAAGATGCTTTTGGAGCTCTCAAAGAGTTGGTTGAAGACTTCAAAAACATTCACTCTCACAATTACACAATCTATGAAGAAAAGAGCGCAAAGAAGCGCACAAAAGAAGATTACAAAGAATTCAAAAAGAGCTTTGACAACGGACTTGAAAAAAAGGCTGAGTTTGAAAAAGAAGAGGCTGAGCATAATAGACCGTATACAATGACGGAGGCTTATACACTTCAGCTTATGGTAGAGGATATTATCGGAGAAAAAGTCAAAGTGGTGAAATTCGGCAGACGTTCTCTTGATATTGAAGTGGGGCTTTCTTTAGATGTAAAAGAGCAGATGAAGACTTTGGATAAATTCATTCTTGAATCTAAAGGGCTTGCTCGTGGTGCAAGTTACAAAGGAAAAATCTTGCACTTTACAAAATAACTCGGAGGCTGGCAATGATTGAATTTGGATTTTCACAGAGAGATGCTTATGATTTCGTTATTAAAAACGAACGCAGAGAAACAATCAAAAACGACAAAAAAGTCGTTGAAAAGCACAAAGCTGTAAAATATAAAAACCCCGAAATTGATTGCTGGTGTTATGTACACAGAATGACTGCTGAAAACGCTCCTGAAGTTCTTAAAAATATTGAGTACTTTCGTGCTGTAAACCCTTTTGGAAAATTCGGTACAGGTGAAAAATACGAACCTTACGGCTGGACAATTTCAATGGCTCTTTTAGCTTTTAAGAAAGGCTATATTGATGGATGGCTTTCAAGTTCAGGTGGATTTTTTCAACCAATGGGAACTTTGAATACAGAAGGAATTATTATAGTTGATCCCATTCGCCGTGCTGAAGTTCGTAAGTATTTTGAAAAAGAATTCAAAACTTTTTTTGAAAACTGCAAAGAAGAAGATTTTGATTATGCACTTTTTACAAATTGGGGATACGGTGCGCGTATTGGAAAAAGCCTTCATTATGAATCGCTTGAAGATGTAAACAAAAAGCTCGCAGAAGAGAAAGACCTTTTCAAGACTGATGCTGAAAAAGAATCTGTTATGAAATACGGTTTTGATAAAGTACTTGATGCACTTGCAAAGCTGATTTTTTACACGGATACAGATATGTACAATATTTGGGGTCAGCGTACAGGAAAGCCAATGACTTTTGAGTCAATTGAAAAAGCGGAAGAATTCAAAAAGGAATATAATAAATGGCAGGAGATTTACAGGGATGAAGACTCAGTCAAACGCATAGATATTGCCCCTGTAAACGACACTTTTGAAGCCTGGATTCGTAAACGAGCTTAAAAAAGTACCTCTTTTGATAGTCTTTTCGGAGACTATCTTTTTTTTTGACTAATTTTTATAAAAAAGGAGAATTTTAATGAGAATTAGAAAAAACATAAAAGAGTCAGCAAGCAGAGATCCACTTACAGTAGAATTTATGAACGCTTTTCAGAAAGTGTTGCTTGCAAACCCAGATATCAAAGAGATTTTAATTAAAAAAACTGCAAGTCTTTTGGACGGTAGAGGATATTATCAAGGAGCTATTTGTGATTATTCAAAAGACGAAATAGCTTCCCTTCTTGACAAATGGATTGAAGATGGATTGCCTTTTGCAATTGAAGATGAAGATTTCTTTACTTCTTTGAGAGAAGGGGGTCTTTTAGAAAGTAGAAAGAATAAAAGAAGAGCTTTGAAAGAGGGGTTGATTGTTGGACCAACTTCAAGTACAACTTTTAATGCAAGAGGAAAAACTTCTGTAGTCGGAAAGAAATTTTCTGAAAGCTTTGAAGCAGGAGGATCTGTAAGAATTTGGGCAGATGTTTTCGGAGATGTTGATGAAGTTTTGGGAGAAATGATTTCTCAAGCTGAGTATAATGGCATTGATGTTTACGGAAGCGGGGTTTCAACAGGTGAAGATTTTGAGGAATTTGGAATTGCGGAAAGAGCTTGGATTGATGTAAGCGAAGAGGCTGCAGACCAATTATGCGCAGATATTCAAGATAGTCTTCAGTTTGACGACAATCAAATTGTCGACGTTGGAATAGAAGACGGTGAAGAGTATTCGTTTTAATTATTGAGATGTTAGAAAAAAGGCTTTTTTCAAAAAAGCCTTTTATTTTTTCTATATTGAAAAAAGGAGAAAAATAAAAATAAAATGAAAAAGATTTTTTCGTTGATTTGTGTAATGTTTTTGACGATGATGGCATTGTGTGCAGAGGAACGTATACTTTTGAATTCTTCAACTTCTGCTAATTTGGGAGAAGGAATTGAGTATGCAAAGAATTTTAATGCAACTTCAAAAAGTGGTTATTTCAAGGGATCTCTTTGTGAGTTGAAGTCATTGGAACCTTCAGAAAAAGGTTTTCGTGCAATGGCAGTAAATGTTCCAAAGGATGCAACTACAAATTATGTTTTTGAAGCACCCTACCCTTCTTTTATAAATGAAGATGTTGAGGGAGCTGGTTTTATTGAAAATGTAGGGGATATTGTTTCTTTTGAAGTTTCAGGAGTTCTTTTGAATCGCCCATATGATACTTTGTATTTGATGTATTCAACTTCACCTTTTGGAGAGGTCAAAAAGGTAAAACTTGTTCCTGTAAATAAAAAAGAAGATGGGACTTTTGTAAAGAATGTACCAGTAAGCACAATGACTGAGACTACTTTTATTTGGGAAAATGCCAATTACAATTCAAATGTAAAGACAAGAGAAATTAAATCAGACCCTGCACTTGGAGCGGATAATACCGGAATTTATTTTAGAGGCCTTTTGGTTCAGGCAAATCCTTCATTTGGAAGTAATGAATATTCACCTTATTCGATTGCTTATTTTAAGGAGATTAAAGCTACTTATGATTTGAGGTTCACTCCTGAGCAATGGGCTTTGCGTAAGGAAATGGAAAAAGAATGGAATGTAGATAACGGAGAAGCAAAGATTAGAGAAGCTTCCAAAGAAAAGGTTTTGTATAGAAAAAAGCTTGAAGAAGCGGAAGCTGCAAAAATGCATGAAGCAAAGTAATTTTTAAGTTAAAAGAAATTGAAAAGACTCCTTTTTCACAGAGGGGTCTTTTTCTTTTTTAAATCTCAACTATTTTAAATTAAGGAGGCAGTTAGTTTATTTTAGCTATAGGATAAAATGGCAGAAGAAGTACAAACAGAAACAAATCAGTCAAATAACAAAGAAGCTGAAACCGTAAGTGTTAAAGAGGGTGAAATAGGTAAAAGTTGTCAAGACCTCCTCGATGATGAGGGAAATAAGAGAGGAAACTCTGATCTCCCTTCAGGTCAAAATGGATCAACTACTCAGGAATCTGTTATTTCTTGGGCAACTATACAACAAAGAGAAGACTATCTTTCCTCTTTTAATTGGTTTAATCCAAATGCATTTTATCCTACTGTTTTTGGTTTTGCAGAAGGTGAAAATGCATTAAATACAATTACATTAATGCAGGGATTAACAGCTAGAATAAATTACAACATAGATAGCCAGCAACCTTATGACCCTGCTATAAATGATCAAAAAGAGGAACAAACATTTAACAATGGTATTAAAGCTTCAAATAAAAATAATGTAACGAGTGCGACTTCAGTTTATTGGGCTGTTTATGGAACGGGAAAGGAAGATGATTATTCTGAATTTGCAATAAAAAGTAAATTAGATTTTAAGTTAAATGAAAATGCTTTAGCTACATTAATTTCGGTGGAAGGGTTAGAGTTTCCTGAAATGCCTTTTAGCAGAAAAAATGGAATGCTATGCGCAAGCGGAATTGAAGATAAAGGATCTCAAATTACTATTAAATTTTTATTAACAGATTATATGCAAATAATGAGTTTTGTACATAGATGGCAATCAGAATGGTGGCAATATAATTTCAAAAGAAGAGCAATTCGCCAACATGGTAAAAACAAGGTCTCTGTAGTAAACGGTAAAAAGGTAGTAGGGGATTATGAAGATAATTCCTCAGGAGAAGGTTATTTAGGGATGGATTACATTCATATTTTCCCTGATGGAACTATAGATAGAATAGGCCATTTATTTTTAATGGGCTTAATTCCTGTAAAAGTTTCTATAGATGGATTTACAGTTGGACCTGGCGCAAGTGCAAAATCAGACATACCTATTCTTTCTATTAAATGTATTTATTCTCAAGCATATCTAGGTATTGGAGCTTCACCTGATCCTGGTGGAAAAGCCCGCTGGTATTCTTTCAAATAACCCTATATTTTAATTGTGCAGGAGGTAAGCAAATGAACTTGAAAAATTTTATCATCAATTTGCTTTTTTACATCTGCACGGGCTTTTACTCTTTTTTGATTGTAAAATTAGCAATTGAAAAAGGCTATGATAAATTCCTTTTTACATTTGGAGTAATTATTGGAATAGGTACTTTTTTTGGACTTTGTTTACTTTTCTTTGGAAGAGACGATTAAAGAAAAAGCTATAATGATAGTGGAGGACTTAGAATGATTAAAAAGTACGGAGATTACATTTTTCCGATTTTCATGTTTGTTTGTTTTTTAGTTTTTTTCATTATCCATCTTAAAACTTTGGAAAAATGTACAACTTGGGACAAAACCGCGTTTGAGAGCTTAGCTGGTTGTATCAATTGCGGGTGGGTTACAATAGTTTGGCTTTTAGATATAAAACAGATTACAGACAACAAACACTTTAATGAAATCAAAAAACTTTTAGGAGAAAAAAATGATTTTTAAAGATCCCCCTTTGAGAGATACAAATGTATCTGGTCCTTTTAGTCAGATTGCAGCTCAGGAGTTCAACAACAATTTTATCTCAGGTATGCAATACTGCTTTAATTGTCTTGAAAAGGCTTTGAAGGAAAAACCATCTGAAGTAGAAAAAATTCTAGAAAAAGCAAAAAAGGAATTATTTTGAAGTTAAACGTTAGCACAATTCTAGAAAAAATTGCTATAGAAGTTCCATTAGATAAACCAAACTGGGAAAAAGAAAGGGAATTTCTTTTGAAAAGACCTGTTTTCCTGAAAGAAAATAAAGATTCAAAAAAAGAACAAGACAACAATTTTCGCAAAAACTAATTTTCATTAGTATGAAGCTTTCAATTGTTGTACCTGTTTTTAATGCTGAAAAAACTCTTGAAACCTGCCTTACTTCTATTCTTAAACAAGACTTAAAAGACTGGGAATGTTTTTTAATAAATGATGGAAGTACGGATAGGTCTAGTCATATTTGTGAATCTTTTGCTGTAAAAGATTCTAGATTTAAAGTTGTACATAAATACAACGAAGGGCCTGCAGCCACGAGAAATCTTGGTATTTACCTTGCACAGGGAGATTGGCTAGGTTTTGTAGATGCGGATGATTGGATAGAGCCAAATAGGTTTTCATCTTCAATAGATTATGCAGAACAAAACAACCTGCAGGTTATTCAATGCGGAGTAAATGTTTATAAAAACGGGCTTTTTTGTAAAAGATGGAAACTTGGACCAGAAGATGGGCTTTACAAAATAGGAAGTCCTTTCTTTACAGACCCTTTGTATGATATTGGGCATTGCTGGGATAAAGTATACAAAACATCTTTAATAAAAGACAATCAAATAAAGTTTGCAAAATGCGATATGTGCGAGGATACTTTCTTCAACATACATGTTTTATGTAAAACGGGTTATATTTATTCTTTGACTAACCCCGTTTATAATTACAATATTCAAAAAAATACACTTTCTCATTCAATTCTCAAAGATGATAGAAAAATAAGCATTATTCAGAGTTTGGATGCAAGCACTTCTAAACTTTCAAAATTGGAAAACTTTGAAATTATTAGTAAAGATGTAGCAAAGTTTTTTGAAAAAATTCTTTCAAGACCTGATCAAATAGATTATGTTTTCCCGTATGTAGATTGTTCTAAAAGGTCTTGGCAAAATCAATATTCACAGTATTGTAAAAACCCAATTGATACTCAAAGATTTGATGCACATGAGAATTTACTAAAATACAAATTAAGAGCAATTGAAAAATGGATGCCTTGGATTGGAACAATTCATATGTTAGTTTCTGATATGGATCAGGTTCCTAGCTGGATAAATACTAACAAAGTACACATTGTTTGCCATAAAGATTTTATTCCTCAAGAATACCTTCCAACTTTTAATAGCTGTACAATTGAAATGTTTTTACATAAAATACCTGGTTTGTCTGAAAAGTTTATTTACGGCAATGATGATATGTATGCAAATGATATTTTGAAACCAAAGTTTTTCTTTCCTGAAGAAAATAAACTCAAAGCGGATTTACATATAAGAAAATTATGGCATGCAGGGGACATCAACAAAGAATGGGCTCAAATACCGATTAATTGCTTAAAGTTAGCTGCAAAAGATAAACCGGAATATTTGGCAAAATATGTGGATGGAGAACATTTATATGAATTACAGCATATTGATAAACCGATGTTCAAATCTATAAACAGTTTAGTCTTTGATTTATACAACAAAGAAATATTAGATTCAATTACCCGTTTTAGAGATGCAAAAAACTTTAATCAGTATTTATTTATTGAATATGCTCTTTTTCACGGTTACGGAGTTTTTGAAACTTTTAGATTTAAATATTTTCAAATAGGAAACGATACTTCGAAAATACTAGAAAGCCTAAGCACTTTAGTAAACCGACCAAGAGAGATTTGCTGTAACGAAGCTGAAAATTCCAAAGAAGAAGATTTTGTAAAAATAGAAAAAGCGTTTTTAGAACTTTACGGGCAAAAGAGTAAATATGAGGGAGAAAAATGATACTAAACGAAAAAACAAAAATGATTTCAATAGGAGGAGGATGTTATAGTAACATTCTTTTGACTCGATTAGACAAATTAACAGGTCTAAATATTAGAGTTCCAGGCCCAATTGACAATTTAAGAAGTTTGCATGGAATAGATGGCTCGTTGAAATTATTTGATGGATCCCTTCAGGAACAACTTTTAGGAGAAAATGCCAGTTTTCAAATAGAGAAAAAGAAAGCAGGAAAGCAGAGTTTTGATGAAGTGGATATAAATTTTGTTTTTGAGGACTTTGTCATTATACATAACGATTACCGAAAAGACAAATACAAAGCAAATCTAAAAACCCGCTTTGAAAACTTGAAAGCCTTTTATCAAGAAGCTAAAACAAATCCAAATTACTTTTTTCTTTACACTCTTTGTCAATTCGATAGAAAGTCCATTGGAAGATTGAAAATCATAAAACAAAAGTTTCAGGGGTTAGGAATTGACAATAAAATTATTTTTGTTGGAACTTCAATAGCTCCTGTAAAGTTAGAAAATGAAACAAAAAACAATACAGAAAATTGGCCGGATTTTAATTGGCCTGAGTGGACGGAAGTTTTTGGAAAGAATTACATTATTTTAAGAAATTGTGATTATTACGATTTAGGCGCAAAATTGTTTTTGACAAAGCTAAAAGAACTTTAAATTTTTCCTAAAATAAGAGGTTCTCCTTTTTCATTATAACAATCCAAATGTGTATCAAATAAAACAATTCGGTTTTCTCTTCTATCTAAAATTGCTTCGTTCGGTATATATAAAGATCCGTATTGATCAACAAATTCAAAATGAATTTTATTTGAATCTGTATGCAACAAAAGTTTATTCATTTCTGAACCTGTGACCCAACCTTCTTTTGTAAACCACAAATTGTCAGTTTCTTTTAGAGATTCTGCTTTTGAGTTTAATTTTTGAATATTCCAACCTTTATTGTACCATTTTTTCTTTCCTTTTTTATATCCAATAAAAAAAGCTAAAACAAAACAGATTGGAATTGCTATTATAAAATACAAAAATTCCATTTTTAGAAATATAGTTCACCTAAGTCAAATCTTCAAAAGGATCTCCTGAGTCAAATTCCAAATCCAAATCAGTTTCTTTCAATTCAGTATTTATTTGCTTTGCTTTCAAAAACGCATCTACAACTTTTGGATTGAGGAGAAGATCCGTGGCTATGTTTGTTGAATATGCATAACCTTTTGAAAACTCTTTTGCAACTACAATACAATATTCACCTTCGCAATACCCATTTGTAAACAAATCATCTTCAATTTCATTAGGAAGTTTTTCAAAAGGTACATAAACAGGGTAATATGTAAAACTCAAATATTTATTACCCATTTGTTTTGCAATACCTAAAGTATAAAGCAAATTTTTAATATCTTTTATTTTTATACCCGTTTTCTTTTTCAAATCTTGAAAAGTTAGATAACCCTGCTGTAAAAAATTGTTGCTTATTTCTTTTACGAGTTGATTTTTCTCTTCAGTATTTGCTTCATAAAATTCCATGTAATAAAAATATAGGAGTTGAATAGCAAACGGAAAAGACAAAATAAAGTAAATGAGAATTGAATGTACAACGAGTTAGAGTTATTAAACTTTTTTAAAAACCTTTTTGAAAATTTAAATATATAATTACAAAACCCTATCTCGTTGTACATTTAATTCTTTTTCGCGAATGTATAACATGTTATTGAAACATATGATACATTCAAAATGTTCTAAAGCTTTATAGAATAAGGAAATGAGAATTAAATGTATCACGAGTTAGTTTTATTAAACTCTTTTAAAAACTTTTTCAAAATTTTAAAATATATTTAGAAACCCTCTAACTCGTGGTACATTCACTTCTTTAGTTTTTAAAGGGAAGGGGGAATTTTCTTTTTCTAAAGACTATAATTTCAATAAACTAAACTATACAGGGTTAAATATATGGAAAATACAAAACATAATACACCTCCACTAAAACTTAATTTCAATGTAAAAGATGTTCATGATAAAATCATAGACTTTATTCATCTGTTTTTTTCAGATAAGGAGGACTCACCTGCTTTGGTGGGTATATAAGTGGGGGTAAAGACTCTACCATTTGTGCAGCTCTTTTGGCTGAAGCACTTGGACCTGAAAGAGTAATTGGTGTAATGATGCCGAATGGAGAGCAGAAAGATATTGCAGATAGTGACAAAGTGTTTGAAGTAACAGGTATTCGCAAAATGAAGGTAAATATTGATCTTGCGTATAAAGGTCTTTGTGGAGCAATTGCTGAAAATTATATGAAAGAACATTCAAATGAATGGTCTTCATCCTTCACAACTAATACTCCTGCAAGACTGCGAATGGTTGTACTTTATGGAATTGCAGCAATGGAAAAGGGTTTTGTTTGCAATACATGTAATTTGTCAGAAAGTATTGTTGGATGGGAAACATACGGGGGAGATGGCTTTGGAGATTTTGCACCGATTGGAAGACTAACAAAAACAGAAGTTTGTTTTTTAGGTGATTATATGGAATTACCAAAATATTTGATTTACAAAGTTCCAAGCGATGGAATGTGCGGGGCATCTGATGAAGATAAAATGGGTTTTACTTATGAAGCTCTTGACAACTATATACGAAACGGAATAATCCCGAAAGAAAAAGATAAAATTTTATCAATGCATAAACGAAGTCATTTCAAGCACGAAAACATCAGAATTCCAACCTGTAAAATTGATTTGCCAATTTGTAAAGATTTTGACTGGGATTAACATCATGTTTGAAAAAGAAAATTTTAAAGGATACAAAAAGTTTAGAGATGAGATTTTGGATTGGACCAAAATAAGATGTTTGGATACTGTAAAAATTATATACAACCCTGACGATGATGCTTTTATAAAAGCCTTTGAAATTGAATGGAACAAAGATATAAAATGTAAAGGTATTTCTTTGGAAATTTTCACTCATCCTTCCTTCAAAGAAAAGGGTTTAGTTTTAAAGGGGGATCCTATTTTAACAGGGAAAAATTCTAAATTGGATTCAGGCCCAAAGTATGGGGAAATTCTTCCTCCTTATAAAGGAATTCACTGATATTTCTATATTAAAGCATAAAAAAGGAAAAGGAATGACTTTATATTTTGAAAACTCGAGAAAGCAGGAAAGGAAAATTGCTGAGAATTTAACCACTCGTAAAGATGTTTACAAAACAATAAACGACTTTTTGGATGAACATCATTTCAAAAGTTATTACTCAAGAGAGATTTACAAGCCAACGGAAATTATTTTTGATGTAGGTTCTCATACAGAGTTTTTTCACTTAAAAGGAACGGAAGAAGAGGTTTTGAATTTCAAAAACGAAGTAGATGCTCATTAAAAAAATTGAATCTAAAAGAGATTTGGTATTTGTAAGAGACTCATTAAATAACCTACGGAATTATTACGACAATTTCAACGACTGGTTTGACAAGAAAGTTTTATCAGGTCATCGTTTTGTTTTTGTTGCATATGATAAAGAAAATTTCGCGGGTTGTCTTATCCTCAAAAAAGATGAAAATGAGAAAAAGATTTGTACACTTTTTGTAAGAGAAGAAAACCGTTTTGATCATATTGGAGGAGATTTTTTGCAAATTGCTTATGATACCTTACAAACAGAAAAACTCGCAATTTCAATTTCAGATGAAGTAAAAGAAGAATTTTTCAATTCGCGTAATTTCAATTTTGTTTGTGAAAAAGAAAAGCAATCAGCTTACAAAGAAAACGTCACAGAATATTTTGGATACATTCGCTTTCACGAAAATTACCCTTTGATTCAATTTATGAAAAGGTATTGGAAGGGTAAATGGCATATAGCTGTTTTAGTGAAAGAAAACGTAAAAGAGCTTGAAAAGAAATTAGGCAAAAAAGCAATTAAAACACCCGCAGGTTCTATATTTTTTTAGAAAAAGGAGGTAATTAAAAATGGTCGAAATTGATTTCAAAAAGAATTATATCACTTCCGATCTTCATTGAACCCTGTAAGGGGCTTTAGTGAATATTAAAGGCATTTTTTTCATAACAACATTATAAAATACGCGGAGAGAAAAGAGTATCAACCTTTTAACGATGAAAAAACAAAACGAATGAATTGGGATATTGTAAACTCTATCAACGCGCAGGTTCCAGATGAAAAAGGAATTGTACTTTGGAACTTAGGAGATGTTTTTTACGGCAGATTATTTTCTCAGCAACCTTTAGAAAATCTAAAAAGATTGATTTCTGTAATGAAAGGTAAACATCGTAAACTAAATCTGATTTTGGGTAATCACGATTTCCAATTCAAAAAATGGGCAAATTGGTCAAAGCTGAGTCCTCTAAACGCACAAAGTTCTTTACAGACAATTTTTCAAAATTGCGGGTTTGATGTTGTATACGATATTCCTATTTTGATTGATAATTATATTCTAAGCCATGAACCTGTTTTCTTAAAACCTGGTTCTCAATTTATAAATATTCATGGACATACACATCAAAAGATTTTGAAAGATTCAGATGATTTTACATCAAAGTTTTTTTGTTATGACTTGGAAAATTATAAAATGGTTTTGAAGGCTTATAAAGATTCCAACAGAGAAATTCCCCCAATTTCATTGAAAAAAGATTGGGAAAGTTGGAGGGTTGAGTGTAAAAATTATTTCAATGCATGCTGGGATTATCAAAACTATAAAGTAAGAAGTTTTGAAAGTATAAAAAAGGAATTGGAAAATAATTACAAAGGACAAAGTTAAACTTGATAAGTTGTAGGATAGACCGGGTTTAAAGCACTCGGTTCTATTTTTAAACCAGTAGATTCTATAACACTATCAACTGTATTAACACCTGTAGTATTGAAAAAATGTTGTATAAACTTATCATCCTGTATACCTTTTGATTCTGTTTTATTTAACACATTTTCTCCAAAGTTGAATTTATTTTCATCACTCTCACTCTTTCTTGCATTTTCATTAGTACCTTCACCTATTTTTTCATTCTGAATTAAAATTGCTTTTCTGAAAACCCCTTTAATAGATGCACTAAAAGGGGAGGTACTTGAATGAGCAAAAGATAATTTATCTAACCCGGAAAAGCGAATATCTTTTAAAATAAAATGATTTGCAAAATATACAATCTTTTTTTCATTAAGCCCGGATTTAGAAGGTATTAAAACATGCAAATCAATTTTTGAGTTTTCAAAATCTGAACCTTCGGTACGAGAAAAGTTGTACCCATTTCCACGCCGAGATCCAATTATACCCTTTTTCAAATTAAATCCCATACATTTATCAACTATAAAATCATAAAAAGAAAGCGCGATATCGTAAGAAGTTTTTATAGTAAACTCATTGTTATTTTTTACTTTTGAATAATTTGAAGTAATTGTTTTTATTGGATAATATTTTAAATCCATTGTTGATTTTACAAAAGGTTTGAAACTTATTTCATTTATATAAAAATAATAATAATATTTTCTTTCTCCATTATCCATGGATTTTACAGGTATACTTAATTGATTTAAATTGCTGCCTTCTGTAAACCACATTATAAAATAATCTAATTGAGCTTCAAGTTCTGAAAGTATTTTTTCACCAATAAATTCATACAACTTCGCGTTTTCTACGGAGCTATCTAAATTCGGTTCTATTGTCAAACCACTCTTTACTTTTTGATCAATTAAAATATCTTTTAGGGATTTTCCTTCTACATCTATATTCGGTGTGTAAGAGATTACGCTTTTAGTTTCTTTTTTAAGCTCTTCTTTTTCTTCCTCTACATTTTCTTCTTCCTTCTTTTCTTCAGTTGAATCTTCTGAACTTAAAATTTTCTTTTTTAAATCCTCAAGATTTTCATCATCCTCCTTCTTTTTTCTTTTAAGGAGGTCACTCATTGTGAGCTTTTGTTTGCCTTCAATTCTAGAAGATGTTGCCCAATTATTTCTATATGAGGTATCCCTTTCTATTTTACCTGCTGTAATTTTTCCAACAAGCTTTTGTATATCTCTTGCTGTTCCTGTATAATCAGTGGCTTTTAAAAACTTTTGATAAATTTCAGCTCCACTATCAACAAGATTAAAATACCTTTGTCCAATCGGGTCAAGCCAAAAAGCTCTTGTGCTATCCTCATTTACCCATTCGTTCCATCCTTCTTTTTTTGAATCAAGGTCTTCTTCCCAGCCCGTAACTTGTTTATTTATTTCATCTGACCACCCCTCTGCCCATTCATTTACTTTATTAGAAAAAGAGGTAAACTTATCTACGGTATCTACCCAAAAATCACTCGTTTGAAAATCTATACCTTTTTCATAAACAAAATCAGAAAAAGCTCCAAAAGGGTTTTTAGAACCTTCGTCTGCTTTTATTTTTTGATATCTTTCATCACTTTTTAATTTCTCTGAAAATTCTTCTCCGCTGCTTACATTAGGAAAAGCATTAACCTGTATTTCTATTTTTGGAGTTGGAATTTCTATTTTTGGGGGGTTTATTTTAGAGGTTTCAAAATGAAAACTTGAGGCAGGTATTTCAATTTTAGGTATTTCTGGATTAAAAACCACAGGTCTTTCAATTGAAAAAGAACTCATTATTAAAGGATGATTTTCATTTTCTATTTTCGGTGTTTCAAAAGGATTCTCTTTAACTTCACTCATATCTTAAATTAGGAGTCTTTCAAGTATAGTTTCAAATAATTTACAAGGATTGGCCTGTATTTTTCTTTCAACCCCAACTTTTCTTTTTCAAAATTGTTTTTGAAATTTTCATAGTCGAAGTTTTTGTAAGCAGTTTCGCTGTCTCTTCTTGCTTGCTGTAATGCTTGGCTAGAAACCTCTTTCAAATACGGAAACTTTTCTCCCATTTCTTTTTCTGTAGAAAGTTTGATTGTCTTCCAAAGCTCTTTTTGTTTCTTTTTATCTTGTTCTGGCTTGATTACAGTTTCGTAGAATTGATTTCTCTCAAAAAGACGGTTATTATATATTTGACGACAGCAACCAAAAGTCTTGTTGATTAAGATTTCTTGTTCAGAATTTGGATAGATTCTAAGTTTTAATGCTCTATGCTGTTTTTCAACATTTGTTACTAATTGTTTTATCATAATCAAAAATCATCCTTTTGGTTGTGCTAGAAGGTAGTAAGAATTGGCGTTCTTGCTACTTTCGTTTTATATATACAATTAGTGCAAATAAAAAAAAATCGTTCTGTTTTTAGAAACTTTACAGTCTGAAATACCTATATTATTATCAAATATTAAGGAGGATGCAGATATGCAGAATTTTGAAGAACTTAGCAACAAGTATAAAATCCATCATAATGGAACAATTCATACATCTGAACAAGGAATTATTGATAAAGTAGGTATGTTACTTCTTGTTCCTACAAAGAATGTCGGGAAAGGAAAAATATTTGAAGATTCAGATGTTCTATCCTTGAAGGAAGGTTTTAAGCTGATTATCAAGTACAAAGGTGGTTTGTACATAGATGAAAATGATAAAATTGATTTTGACGGTATTTCTTCATATTTAATAGAAAACGGCATTCCCAAACAAAATATTGTATTATGGTAATTTATCATTTTTAGAGGCAAGTGCTGAAAAAATCCCTTTTATATATTTTCTTTTGTTTGTTTCGTCTTGTGTAGATACGCTACCTGCAATATCATCCGTGTATTTATCATAGAAACTATGCAACATATCTTTTGATATATTATTTTTACTTGCTTCCTGTCGAAGACTTTTTTGTACATCATATCCGCACAAAAAGTACGAAAGTCTAATTTCTAAATCCGTATCAGAAAGAACTTTCTTTTCGAAATTTTCTAAATAAGTCGATTCAATAATATCCTTTTCTGTAGAACCATTATTTCTTCCTGAAGAAAAACTTTCTATTCCCTGTTCTTCTTGTACTCCAAAAGTAAATCCTTTTTTAAGTAATTTATTTCTTTTTGTCTTATCATTTTGTACACAAGCATTTAAGACTGCTTTTCCCGTTAATTCATTTAACCTTTGTTTCTCTTCTTTTAGTGTCAATTCTGCTTCAACCAAAGCCAAAGTTTTATCTAACTCGAATTCTGCTTCAAACAATCTTCTTTTTGCAATACGAACTTTCATTTCTGCTTCTTCGATTGCCTGTAACTGTTTATCATAAATGTTTTCAATTTTCATTTTGAAATTTCCTATATTTTTAATTAGTTAGACCGAAAGTACGTCAAGGGATAATTCCGTCAGCTAATAAAGGTAAAGCTCCTAACCAATCATGCATTTTGTTCTTTCTGAAAAAATCTTCAAGTATTCTATAATCCTTTTGGGACCTTGCATTGAAAAGATTTAAGGATTTTTTAATTACAAATTGAGAAAGATAATTAGCATTTTCCACAATAGGTTTGTTGAAATCTTTTGAAAAATTCAAAGCGTATAATACTTGAGTAGAAACATAAGGGCAACAAAATGGGCTTGATTTCCATTCCTTATATTTTGAACCTCTCCAAAGTATCCTGCCTTTGTTTTTTAAGAATTGTTCTTTTAAAATCATAATATCCCCTCAAAAAAAAAGAGAGATACTTTTGTACCCCTCTTTCTTCCTGACCTTTTTACTGACTGACAGTTGGCTTCTTTCTCACAACTATAACTCTTTTCTTTTTCTCTACAGGTTGAGCTGCTGCCTGAACAGCTGACTGAGGTTTAGCTGCTTCGAGTTCTGCAATTTTTGCCTTGAGTCGTGCTATTTCATCCTCAGGAGTTTCTTTCTTTTCTTCTGCAGGTTTCTCAACATCTTCTTCCATAAATTTGTGCCACTCTGTAGAGCCCCAATAATCTCTACACTCTTCGTACTTCTTTATCATGTCGTCATAATACTTGAAAGTGAAGGTAGCAAAATCCATTTTATCTTTGAGACCGGCGCAGTTGTTGTACATTTTCTGCATCTTTTCAAATTCTTGCTTCTTGTTTAGTTTCTTCATAATTTATACACCTCTTTTTCATGAAATTTGTTGTCTCAGTTTTTATCTAAAGTTTAGCCATTTGTGCCTCCATCAGACTTGATTTCCTTCCAAAGATTTTCAATTTTTTCAACAATATTATCAATATTATAGGGCTCAATCCTATTATCCTCATCTAGAAAAAAATCCCTGAGATTTTTCACATCTTCTTTTGTCAACTCAAGTGTCATTTTTTCAATCCTCCATAAAGGCTTGCTCAAAAGTCATTGCACCATCAATGTACATCTGCCAGGTTGATTCCAAATATCCTAAAGTATCTTCATGGATGTCAATTCCATGAATGTCATCAATCTTAAATTGAGCTATTGCAATTTCAACGCCAACTTTTTCTTTCATCAACTTTTGTACATAATCCCAAACAATTGCATGCCCGTTTGTATCAACAATACCTATAAAATTCATTGGGTACAGAGCATAAAGGAAAAGTCTTCCGTTTTTCTCTTCTGCCGTTACAAATCCAATCTGAGCTAAAATATGATGCACATAATTAAAGATTGCGGTTGCATTGAGATTTTCAATAGAGTTTCCTCTTTCAATATCTTTTTCCGCGTAGTAACGAATAAAGTAATCTGACATTTTTTGAATCTCGATATGAATATCTTTATCTGTCTTTTTCTGCTCGTTTTCAACTCTCCATGCATCCAAGGTTTTTCCCTCATAAAGCCAATATTTTGGACCTGCAAGACTTGCTTTACTATTGAAAATTTTTTCATAAGCAGCTTGAGCAGCAGATGAAAGAGAGTAATCTCCTCCATTATACCTTACCTTTTCTGATTTACCAATTCTTTTACAGGTAATTTTATCATCGTAGTGAAAGTGAAACTCTGCATTTGCAGGAACATTTGGAACCATGCTAAAACTAAAATTTTCTTTTTTCATAATTATACCTCTCATTCTTTTTCTTCAAGAAAATCTTCCGATAATCCAAGTTCTTTTAATATTTCTGCATCAGTCCAAGAGTGTGACCAATCTACGTGAGGAATCATTTCAATCAATCTAACCCCACAAGTTTGAGAAATAGCCTTGAGTAATCTTCTTATTAGGGCATTTTTATCATTCCAAGCTGTTTCATAATACCATTTGCAAAAGTTATCTCTTTCTATTTTGGATTTGAACAAAATCAAGTACTGATCAGAAACTGTTAAATCTGCTCCATTCAAGTTGAACTCAACATCAAATGCACCCCCTTTTCTAGAATGAACATTATCATAGGCATTTCTTGAAGTCTGTATAAATAATCTATCTTTATCGAATTTCCTACCGTATTCTTTTGTTTCTTCCAAAGTCATATGGGAGCTTGAAAAAGTCTTATACTCCCAGTATTCAATAGGGTTTGGATACTTTGTATTTGCTTCAATCCATTTGAAAGTTTCAGGATGGTTCATTTTGTTGAGATTTTCGTAATCTTTTATTTTATTCGCATTCTTTTCAAATAAACTTATAGTCAAATCACTTGTTAAGCTTACACCCTCAAAAGGGTTTTCTTTTAGAAAAGTTATATCCTTCAACCAATTATATTTCTTGAAAAACTTGAACCCTGGAAGAGGCATCAAAAGCACAGTTTGCTTTGGATCTGAATTCAGAATTGAAGTTATTATATCTTTCGCTAATGTAGCATTCTGCCCATATGGAGGATTAGCTATGATTAAATCAAACATATTATCAATATTATAGACAGAGGATATTTCGTTTTCTACAAAGTTAGAATACCATTTTTTCATCAATTCAATTTTGGCTTCATCAGCTTCACTTACAAGAAAATAAATATTTTGCAGAGGAACTTTTTTGACATTGATCAAAAAATTGATCATCTGAAAACCAAAGTCATCAAGTACTCCAATTTTAGCATTTTGCCAGTCACAGTCTACCATATTTGTCATCTCTTTGCAAATACTTTCAGGATACCCAAAATAATCTCCCCAGTTTTTTAGGGATTCAACTGGATAATTTTTGATCAATTCAAGTTTTGTTTTCATTTTGTACCTCTCTGACTCAAGAAATATTTTTGACCTTCTGAAATTGACTTATCAGAAACTGCACCGTTTATAAAACCCGTATCATACACATCTTTTAGTACAACGACTTTCAAGTGATTGTCCTCCAAAATTTCAAAATCAATAAATCCATCATCCCAGCAACGATGCAGGTTGCGCGGAAGAATAAGGCCGTTTTCAAAGTCAAAAGAAACATCTGTACACTTTACATCACTAAAAGGAGTAATGTGAGCGTACTCGCAACCCTCTAAGACTTTTCCGAAAATAATTCCATTCTTTTCAAATGAAAGTCTTTTCAATTCAGCCTGAAGTTTTGAATCACGTGTTTCCACTTCTTTTACAGTTTTTGTGAATGCTTCTTTGTACTTTGCTTTGAGTTCCTCTTTAGTCTTTTCTCTAAACTTTCTCTCTTTCTCTTTTGTATTTTCTTTTCGCTTTGCAAATTCTGCGTTTTGATTTTCGAGATACTTTTCCACAGCTTTACCATTGTTTGAAATCAAACTTTCCCACTGATCTTTTGTGAATCTAATTCCAATTTTAGCCCAAACAATTTCAGGGTATGTTTCTGTTTTCTGAATATCGAAATTGAAAACTTCCTGTACATACTCAACTTCGTTGAACATTCTTACAAAAGCTTCGAAAATTGCTTTTCTTTTGTTTTCATCTGCCTTTTCCTCTTTTTCGGAATTGGCCTTTGTATTATTTTGAGAACTCTTTTTATTAGAGCACTCCCCTTTCTCTTTCAGCTCTTTTTTAGAATCCTTTGCTGTTTTAGTTGTAACTGAAAAGCCTGATTCGTCAAAAAGGCTCAAATCAATACCTGAAACATCAAACAATTTCCAGCTGAAGGATTTTCCTAATTCCTGAATCAAAGCGCCGAAATCGTAATCCTTAAAATCACCTTCAAGTTGGAAGAATCTTTTGAAGTCTTCAAAGTTGTCTTTTGGGTCTTTTCCCTTACGAGAAGCTTCGAGCTGATTTGTTTTCAAGTAAACATTCAGGGCTGACTCTTTATTGAAACAATAAACAGTTGCCTCTGTTTTATTTTCATCAGGGTTTGCACAACGATAACTTTTCTGAATGAAATCAATTGCGGAATTTGGAGCATTGTAAAAAACAACACAATCCAAACCTTTAAAAGTTACACCTGTGCCACCCCGTTTGCAAGCAATAATACAGAAATATTCATTTTTCTGTTTTGCTTCGTAACATTTCTCAGTAGCGGCTTTTACATCTTCAAAATACTTACGGGTACTTTCTTCGTCAAATTCTTCAGAATCTTTTTCGTTTTCTGTACCCGAAAGCTGATGGATGTGACCTTTCAATTCGTCAAACTTTTGAAAAGCTTTTTTAACTTCGTCAGCCTGTTTTTTGTTTTGTACAAAGTAAATAAAAGTTTTGTAGTTTTTGTT
>CAMPAL010000025.1 GCA_946631855.1 uncultured Treponema sp.
ATAGGAAAATATGAAAAAGAAGAGTAAGGCTAGATCAGTATTTAATCTTTGGATGAATTCTGACAGGTGTAGTAAATGCGGCGGAAAAAACATTTACTATTCCTTACAGAAAAAAGTAATTCTTGAATTTTCTCCAAATGGTTCAATTATTCGAAATGAAGAAAATGGAGGCTTTAAGCTATTAAGGACACAGAAAGAGCTGCTTTATAAATATCATGCCGCATTTAATAATGCAGAAATAGATATATGTACACGTACATGCCGTGACTGCGACTTCAGTGAAAATGTTGACGGTTCAAGTTTAGAAGAAAGCGAGGAATAAAATGAAAACAAAAGACCATCTGATGTATCTTATAAGTTACATCTTAAATTTTATAACATTCACACTATGTTCGCTCAATTTTCTTGCAAGAAAATTGCCAGTATTATTTGCCATCTGCGTAATCGGTGATCTCTTAATAATACTCATAATCTACTTATGTATTAAAGAAATAAGAACGAGAGATAGTGATTTAGGAGAAAATAAAAATGATGAACAATAAAATAATTATTAAACCGGCAGAAGGCACTGCTGCTTATAATCCAATTATAGACAATATAGAAGATACAAATACCCAGAAAGCGTTTGCAGGAGCAAAGCGATTTGCATCGGTACTAGGGATGAAACATTGTCGTTCCATAGGCTTGATTTTATATGTCCGTTTTTCAAAAGCAATACCTAAAAAGGATAAAACTCTCGTAAGACTAAATGAAATAGTTAAAAGTGGAATTTCTTTCAAAACCGTATCAGATATTGGCTGTGTAAAGGATAGCGGCCAAGACTGGTATGAAATGGATGCTTTGATTTGTACTTTTTTGACGGCGGAGGAAAGAAAACTCAATAATTAATATTTCAAGGGAAGAGAAAACTTATAGTTTTTCTATTTTTGTAAAAGTCTAAAAGCCTGAAGAATGGTTGAGAAATGGCAGGAAGAGATTAATTCAATTCCAAAAAGGAGATAAACATATATGACTAAAGACTATGATTTCATAAAGATAATGAAAACTTTCAGGAAGTATTTTTGGCATGAAGACTATATGAGTCCATATTGCGAGCCAGAAGGATGTTATTACTGGCTTTTAATAGGGTTAATAACACATTTTTACACGCCGTACAGAAAAAAGCAGATTGTAAGATTTGAAAAAGTAGAAGAATTTATTTACGACAGATTGATTGATGCAGGAAACAATGAAACATTACGTTCTTCCTTTTGTGGCGGATTTGACAGTGATTTAATATGGAAATTCAGGGATTTTTTGTGCGTACTGAAATTTCTCTCGGAAACAGATTCAGACGAATTAAAAGATTTTATTTTTCTAAAATGTGAGGAAAGAATTTATACATTTCAAAAAGTTAAAATGCTGGATGACGTTTCTGAAATTAGGAAGCTGAATAACTTTTTTGACATAACTTTTATTACGGTTCAAGATAATGATGAACGTGGAAACATGCAAGAGGAATACAAGGCTGTTTTTTGCAAGACAAACAACGGAGAAATTGTCGAATGTGACAAACCGATGATTTTTCAAGAGAAATTTGATAAAGGAGTGGAATAATGGTTACAGAAATATACCCAAATACTGATATTATCATGGAAATCCCTGATACGGATTGTGCCAAAGCATTAAAAAAAGCAAAAGAAATAGCAGAAAGCTGTACGGAAGGTTTTGGTTCATCCATTACAAGAAGACTACAGACGGCTCTTTTATATGTACGTTTTTCAAGAGATAGTTCTATTGAAGAAAAATCTTTTATAGAAGCCTTAAGGCTTGACACTAGTAATTTAATTATAGATTGCCGAAAGGACAATGGTAAAAAATGGTCTGGAATGAATACTTTACTAAAGTGCCTTTTGGCAAATTAGGATAAAAAATAATAACAAGGAAAATAACCTGCATTTAAGAGAGGAATAAATGTCGTACCAGAAACAATTAAATATCGTAGACATGTTTTGCGGTGGAGGCGGTGAATCAACAGGCCTTATTGAGGCAGCTCATGAATATAATTTTGACATAAACATGAGTGCCATAAATCACTGGGAAAGGAGATAAAACATGAACAAAAAAGAACTTATCTTATTAATATCAGTCATATTAGTCAGTTGTTTCTCTTTTGGCTTAATATTAATACCTCGAGGAGTAATAACGAACAATACAATAATGTCAGAAATCTGGAGTCTCGAGAAAGACCTAAGAATAGAAGAAAAGATTAAAACCTATTATGAGACGCAAATGTCCTATATGGACAAGGATCTTGCTAATACGGAGCTTGACGAGCATGAACGGCTCATGTCCTTCGTCAAGAAAAAAGACCTGGAGCAGAGTCTCAAAGAGTCCGAGCAAAAAATTGAAAACCTGACTAAAAAAATCAATAAACGTTATAAATGGCTCAGAAATCGAAATCCAGAGTTCAAAAGAGCGTGCAAGGAGTAATGGATTTTAACAGTAATGTCTATCCCATAATGGGTATTAAAAAAGGAGGTTTAGGCTTTTATTTCATAATGACAAAAGAGATTATCTAAAGGATAGTCCTGACAAAGTAAAAATTAAACTCAGATGGCAGTTTCTGCGGTATGCAATTCCTGTAACATTTGCAATTATGGGAATTATCTGTTCAACTCAAGTATTTGCCAAAAGTATGAATTATGACACAAATATTTGTGGAAATCCCTTATTTGAGTTTTATGGTAAACCTGTATTTAATCCGGTATTTTATTTTCTTTCGATGTTCAAATACATTTATTATGAACAGTTTATACCGTATTATTTACACTCAATAAGTTATTTTCTTTATTTTGGTATTGCAGCTTTCTTAACAGCTGTATTATGGACTTTAATAATAAATTATATAACCAAAAGAGATGGTAACTGGCACGGTACAGCTCGATTTGCAGATAAGAAAGATTTAAAGAAAAACGGACTTCTTAAAAAAGAAGGTATTGTATGTGGACAGACTAATGACGCTATTGTAAAAGTTGATAAATACGACTCTGCCGTACATCTTAAAAGTGTTCGTGAAGGTACATTAATCTGCCATAGTGGAAAAATGCACACATTACTTCTCGGACCTTCTGGTGAAGGTAAGTCTTTTGTAATTATTCCTACAATATGGAACTTTAAAGGACATCAGATAATTTTTGATCCAAAGAGTGAAAACTTTAATATTACAAGCCGAGAAAAAAGCCGCTATTCACGAGTTATAAGATTTAGTCCAACAAAAGAAGATTCTGCTCATTATAATCCTGTGGAAGATTGTATGAGAGAAGGTCTTGCCTATGCATTCCGAGATTCAGATCAGATGGCAAATATCCTTTTTGCTCCTGCAAAAGAATCAAGTACTGGTTCAGAAAACGGGGAGTATTTTACACAGTCTGGTAAATCTTTTGTTACAGCAGCTTTAATGCATATTCGTTATTCTGATTATCCTGAAAAAAATCTTGGTGGCATTCGTGACTTTTTTGCTAACGGTAATGAAAGTGAACTTGAAACTCTTATGCAGGGAAAAGGTGAGGCAAGTGGTGCGCTTGGTGTTTCTCAGGTAAAAGAAATGATGGCCACTAAACATTATTTCATTATTAATGAAAATATGTATAACCGAAATAAAGCTAAGTTTGATAAGCTTGGTTTGAAAATTGGTGATAAATATTATGATCCTGAATTACAGAAGCTTGTACTTAAAGGAGCAAGTGATATTATGCAGACAAATGCAAAAGAAAAGGCTTCTGTCTGGAAAACAATTGCTACTAAAATCAGGGACTTTGATGATCCAAATATACGTACAAATATGGGAAGCTGTGATTTTAGTATTCAGGATTTTATAGATTCAACCGAACCTATTTGTCTTTATCTTTGTGTTCCAAACTCTGATGTTGACCGTATTAGTGCTGTTTTTCGTCTTTTTATTACAGCAATTTTAATGAGATTAACAGAAAACGATTCTCAATTTGGAAAAGCTGAATTAAAAATCCCATTGTTACTATTGCTTGATGAATTCCCGATTTTGGGAACATTTTCTATTCTTGCAAAAGAAATGGGGATTTTGCGTTCTTATAATGTTTTTGTAATGATTGTTTGTCAGTCACTTAATCAGATTGTGGATCGTTACGGACAAAATCATCCATTTCTGGACCATTGTTCTTGTCATATTGTTTATGCTCCTGGAGAAGTTCATGATGCAGAATATTTTTCTAAACGTATGGGAAATGAAACTGTTCATCAGTCTAAAGTTTCAAGAAACGGTGGTTTAAAAATAGCTAGTGATAATAATGTAAATTATTCTGATAATGATTTTTCAAGGCCTCTTATGGACAGTGCTGATATTCAGCGTTTACCAAGTAATCAGGCTTTAATTATGGTTCGTGGTATGCAGCCTTATATTGCTAAAAAAATACCTTATTATCAGGATTCAAGATTTAAGCATTTGATGAAAGAACCTCTAACCTGGGATGAGGTTTTTGCTGATGTAGCAGGTCTTCCTTCACAAGTTAGAAAGAGACAGAAGGCTCAGGAAAATCTTGAAATACTGAATAATACACCCGCTATCTATATGACAGATGATGATTCTGTAATAAGTGATGAGCTTTATAATTCTTTTGAAAGTGTCGCTCTGGCAGAAGAAGTTTACAACGAATTTCATAATTTAAATTCAGTTACAGAAGTCAGGGATATTAGTTATCAGTTTGAGAATGAATCTGATAATCAGTCTGAAGATAATTTAAAAGATGATTCAGATGATGAAGATGAATTTGAATTGAATACTGAAGATACAAATAATAATACGGAGGGTATTTTTTAATGAATAATACTTCTTTTATTGGTTTTAAGGTTGATAAAGATTTACATGATGCAATTCGTGCAAAATCTGAATTTGAAAATACAACTGTAACAGATTTAATTAAAAGAGCTGTTGTTGAATATCTTAATAAAGATATTAATGTTTCTAACGAAATTTTAGGAACTTTAGAACAGATAAATAAAAACATAAAAAAATGTAATGATCAGTATTCTGTGTTTCATTCTTTATTTTTGCATTATTTGAAATATTATTTTGCAATTAATAAAGTTGAAATTGATAAATGGGTTTCTCCAGATGGAAATCAGTCTAATACTATTGCTCTTCGTAACAATATTATGAAATCTGGTGAAAGTTATAGAGATTTGTTTGTTCAGAACTTTAGTAAAGAAAATAAACATTTACGAAAACTCATTGAGATTCTTTTACTGGATTATATGACTGAACCTGTTGAGGAATCTGGTGGAAACAGTTTAGTTTCAGAATCAAAAATGGAGTAGAAAAGAAAAAATGGAAAATATATCAACTCCTGCACAAACTGCAGAAGAACTCAGAAAAGAAAGAATGATTGATAATCTCTTGCGTGATGATATGAAACAGTTCATTCCATATCTTGAAGATGATTCTGTAACAGATATTGCAGTAGTTGATAGTGGTGAATTAATTATTACTCAATTTGGAAAAGGAAGAGTTTTTACAGGAATAAATATTCCGCCTTATATTACAGAAAGAATTATAAAAGCTACATCTTCAATTATTGGAAAACCTCTTGATTTGAATACAGGCTTTCCTTTGCTTGAAGGAATAATTCCCAAATATAATGCACGTATTACAGGTTTAATGAGGTCAAATGTTATAAATCCTGAACTACAAATAAGAAAACCCTGTAAAAATATATATTCGTTAGAAGATTATGTAAAACATGAAAGAATGACGAATGAGCAATATAATGTTATTGTTAAAACAATAGAGCAGCGAGAAAATATCATTGTTAGCGGTCCAACTGGAAGTGGTAAGACAACTTGTACAAATGCCATAATTAAAAAGATGGTTGAACTTACTCCAAATGATAATTTTTACATTGTAGAAGATACACCAGAGCTTCAGTGTGAAGCTCGAATGAAAACAACTTTGTGGATTCCAAAAAGTTATGCGGCAAAAGCTGTAGAAGAATCTCTGCGTTTTTCGCCAGATAGAATTATTTTCGGGGAGGTAAGAAGTGGAATTGTAATGAGAGCGTTACTTGATGCATGGCATACTGGACATCCTGGTAATGTAACTACGCTTCATGCAAATGATGGAAAAAGTACGCTTTTGCGTATTAAAGGTATGTTGGGTACAGAAGATATTGAAATGGCAAATCATTTGTCAGATGTTATATCTTTGATTGTACATCTTAAAAAGGGAACAAATGGTCCTGTTGTGGATGAATTGTTTCATTTATCAGATGAAACAGATGATTTTCTTGCAGGTCTTGTTCAGAATAATTTAGGCTGATAAAAAAGGAGGTCAGGCTTAAAAAATTAATTCTTACAGAACTTAATAAAAGTTCTAATCGTTTTTCCAATCTTTTTGCAGATAAAAAGAATATAAAATCTTTTATCTGTATCTTATTTGTCACATTTTTATGTTGTTCCGGTTTGTTTGCAGAAGGTATTGCAGTCCTTGATAGTGCAGGCGAAAGTATTCTTGCTTTAGTTAGTGCAAAATGGGTAAAAGCATTACTCGTTGTAGCATTAATTATTGAATTTGGAGTTATTGCTTTCGGAAATGCCCAGGGAGAGGGTGGAGTTATAAAAAAGGTACTTCCCTGGATTATTGGAACAGCTGGAATTCTTGGTGCAACATCAATCGTAAATTTCTTTTTCTCAGGAATTACACAGGAAGAACTTACTATGGCAACAGATGTTATTCAGGCATTTGAAGCTGTGTCAGTTGTTTAGTCGGGTGGTGCAGGTGTTTTTAAATTTATTTTTGATAGCCTGCACCTTTTTTTTGGAGCGCAGGTCTGCGCTCTGTAAAAATTTTTATGGAGGTGAAGTTTGAGTGAAGAAATTGATTATAGTCAGCCTGTACACACTTCGTTGATGGAAAAAAAACAGTTATTAGGAATTGGACCAGTAGCTTTCTATGCAATCTTATTCATTACTTTAATTTTAACAGCACTGGTGAATTTTTATTGTATAGGTATTGGTATTCTTGCAATTTTAATTTGCAGAAGACTTTGTAAAAATGAGCCGATGCTGATTGATTTTCTTTTTGAAAATTTAATGCAGCAAGATATTTATGAAGGATAAAAAAATAATGAATACATTAAATTTTAAGTTTTATAAAAGAAATAAAGCTTCTCTTGCATCATTATGTCCCTGGATTGTAATGGCTGATGAAGGAATAGCCAAATTAAAAGGAGAAGCCCTAACTTGTGCTTATGAATTTATTGCTCCTGATATTGCAAGTGCTTCGATGGGAAAAATTAATTCAATTTCAAATATGTTCAATAATGCATTGATACAATTAGGTTCAAACTGGACTGTTCAATTTGAATTGCAACGTAGTTTAAGTAATTCATATCCAGGAAGTAACTTCAATAAACTTACCGGATATTTAATTGACAGACAGCGTGAACTGAATTTTAAGTATCAGAAAAATCATTATAAAAACAGATATTTTTTAATTTTTACGTATTTTGTTCCAAGACAGGCAGAAACAAAAGTAAAAAAGTTTGTAATGAAAAGTAATACAGAAGATGATTCTAATAAAGATTTTAAGCTTTTAGAAACTGAATTGAAAAATTTTAAAATGCAAACTCAAAAAGTTGCTTCAATCGTTTCTACTGCCATGTATGTCAGAAAATTGAATAGCAGTGAATTACTGGAACTCTTTCATTCATCTGTAAGTTTAGACTGGCATAAAATGTTTTATCCAGAAGATCATCATATTTTCATCGATAATGTTGTTACAGATATGGATCTGGAAAATTCTATGCCCTTAAAACTTGGCAAAAATTATATTCCAATAATTGCTGTAAATAGTTTTCCATCAATTACTATTCCTGCTATGTTTGATGTAATTTATAAAACTGATTGTGAATTAAGATGGAGTACACGTTTTTGCTGCTATTCAAAGCAGGAAGCTTATAAAATAATAGAAAGTGCAGAAAAACGTTTTCATTCAGCCAGAAAAAGTATCGCTCAACTTGCTATGGAATCTACTTTGCATACAGAAAGTACAAGAGAGAACTCTGCTGCTTTAGCAGAAGAAGGAGATGCTTCTGATGCAAAAATAGAATTGACTATGGGAAATGTTGGTTACGGCGATTATTGTTCTAATGTAATGGTATGGGATGAAAATCTAGAACAGGCTGAAGAAAAAGCTCAATATATTGCAGGATTAATTTCTGCATGTGGATTTACAACAAAAATTGAAAGTTTAAATGCTTTGCAGGCTTTTTTATGTATGCAGCCTGGAAATATTTATGCAAACAGAAGAACCTTATTTTGTTCGACTGGTAATGTAAGTCATATCATTCCTATTTCTTCAATCTGGTCAGGTCTTACAGAAAATAATTTTTTGAAAGATGTTTGTGGAGAATCTCATCCTCATATAATTTGCGATACAGAGTTTAATATTCCTTTTTACTTAAATTTAAATATTCGGGATTTGGGGCATACCTGGATAAGTGGAAAATCTGGAGCTGGTAAATCTACTTTGTTGGCTTTGCTTGAAGCTCAATGGCTCAAATATCCTCATAATCAGGTAATTATTTTCGATAAAGACCGTTCTGCCCGCAATTTAACTATGTGTTGTGGTGGTATTTATATAGAACCTGGACTTGATCAGGTTTCTTTTCAGCCTTTAGCGGAAATTGAAGATCCTGCAGGTCAAACTTGGGCAAGTAATTTTATTGAAATTTTATTAACGGAGCAGAAGATTGAAGTTACAGCTGGTATGAAAAAAGCAATTTTTGAAACAATAAAACTTTTATCAACAAAAGATAAAGAATCCAGAACACTCACATCTTTTTCACAGTATTGCAGTTACCAAAATCCGGACACTCAAAATAATGATATTGTTGATGGAATTGCTCCATATGTGCTTGGAGGACAATATGGACAGCTTTTTGATAATGATAGTTCAAATATTGCACTTTCTTCCTGGACCATGTTTGAAATGGGAAGTCTGATGAATATGGGTAAAGATGCTGTAGCTCCTGCACTTGATTATCTTTTTTTACAATGTGAAAAGAAGTTTAATGGACGTCCAACATTGTTAGTTCTTGATGAAGCCTGGATGTTCTTTAAGAATAAAATTTTTGCTGAAAAAATTGTTGAATGGCTAAAAGTTCTTAGAAAAAAGAATGTTTTTGTTGTTTTTGCTACTCAGGAAATAGAAGATGCCTGTAAAAGTGAAATTGCCAGCACTCTTGTCAGTCAGTGTGCAACAAAGATTTATCTTGCTGATGATGAAGCTCTTACACCAATGAACAAAGAAGCTTATAAAAAGTTTGGACTTGAAGATTCTGAAATTCTTCTGCTTTCTAAATTACAAAGAAAGATGGATTATTTTTATAAATCATCAATGGGAGCAAGACGTTTTCAGCTTAGTCTAGATGAATTACAACTGGCAATTCTAACCTGCAGTAATGAAGAACATAAACTTCTTGATGATATTGAAAAGAAATATGGAAAGAATACAGGCAAAGAACTTGTAGAAATTATTCTGCAGGCAAAAGGTATTGAATATGAATACCTTATTAATACAGATGTTGCTTAGAAATTAGAGCGCAGATCTGCGCTCTAAAAGATAATATAAAAAGGAGAAGAAAAATGAAAAAGAAATTTTTAATTGGAATTGTTTCACTAATGCTAATTGGTGGAAAATTATTTGCAGTACCTTGGACAGTTATTGATCCAACTGTGAATAATTCTATTCTAACTCAGTTTATTACAAATCTTACTCAGTTGTATGAAATGTATGATCAGACTGTAAATCAGATAGAAATGATTCGTCAGAAATACGAACAGATGCAGTTTTATATTGATCGTGCAGCGAACTGGAACTGGAAGGAAATAAAATGGGATGGAAACCTTGATTTTAGAAATGAAATTACCCAGGTAACTAAACAGGTTGATAAACAACTTTCTAATATTAGAAAAATAAAAAACTCTTTGACTTCTAATACTGTTAGTATCAATGGGCAGTCTTTTAGTCTTGCATCTTTAGCTGGAATTTCTGTAGATGGACAGGGAAATCTTGAAGAATATCTAAAAGCAGGTACTGAATATTATAGTGATGGATTCAAGAAAATGGCTAAAAACTGGGAAGAAGGGGTTGATGAAAAAGAAGCTCAATATATATGGGCAAAATATGGATTAACTCCTGCTAATTACAGAATGGTCCGTGATGTTGAAAATAAATTAAATGAATCTACAGGTTTATTAATTAGTTATATCGAAGATTCTCCTGAGAAAAAAGAAATTGAAGAAAACCAGATGAAAATAATTGAAAATATAATGAACATGCTTCAGCAGGAAGGTGCTACACCAGACGAAATTGCTTCTGTTAATGCAATGCTTCAGGAACAGACCATTTTTTCACTTAAAAATCTTGAAAGTAAACTTGAACAAACAATGGGGTATTTAGCCTGGTATAATCAGCTGAAATTGCAGAAAGAGGAAGCTGAAAAACAATCTAGAATAGAAATGATGGAAGAATCTTCTAAAAATGATATTCCATCATTTTTTTAAATAGTTAAAAATAAAAAATAAGGAGGCAGCCGCTTAAAAACTTTTTTATTAAATTTACAAAATTATTTTGTTCAGTATTGTTTTCACTATCAATATTTGCATGTAGTTTTTTTGCTGATGGTGAAATATCTCAAACTGGAAGTTCTTCCGAAGTAGCTTTAACAAGCTTAAAACTTGATAAAACAAAGCTTACAATTAAAGTTGGAAGTCTTGATTATATTGGAATTGAGTATAAACCAAGTAATGCAACTTTTAATCCTGAATATTCATATGATTCAAGCAAAATTGAAGTAACAACAAATTCCAGTGGTGTTATATTAAAAGGTCTTGAAGAAGGTCAGACTTTCTTTACTGTTTCTTGTGGAAATTATTCAGCAACTTGTATTATTACAGTTTCTGGCTACGAAACTGGGTATGAAAAGAATGTAGAACCTTATATTTATTCAAGTACTAATATTATTCAGCTTTCACCAGGCCTTTCCGAAAAGGTATTTGTTTCTTTATATGGTGGAAGTGCAGCTGATATTAATAATTATACATGGTCCGTTGAAGATAATTCTGTATGTAGTATTGAACCAACTGGACAATATGGATTAATTAAAGCTCTTTCTTCAGGTTATACACGAATTAAAGTTTCTCATACAAAAGCTGCTTATCCATATTATATGGGAGTTTATGTTTTTGAAGATCCATCAAAAGCAACTTATATAACTACTTCAAATAATATTGTTACAATGAACCAGGATGATGGGGAACAGACCATTACTGTAAGTCTTGTTAATAGTCTTGAATCATCATTAGAAAGTTCATTCAGCTGGGAAATTGTAAACTCTGAAACAGAATGTCCTGTTTCTGTTAATTATAACGGAAATAAAGCTGTAATTACTCCTAAAAAAAGTGGATATTGTACATTAAGAGTTTCTCATCCAGATGCTGTCTATCCGCTTGATATTCTTTGTCGTGTTATAACTATTGTAAAAAATGTTTATATCGAACCTGATACAAGTATTTTAACTCTTGATGGTAGCAAGGAAGAAAGAATCACTTCTAAACTTGTAAATATCAATCAGGGAGATTATTCATTAAATGATTATCAGTATGAGATTGTTGATACTGATGTTGCAGAAATAATTGCTTCAATTGGAGAAACTGTTTATTTAAGTGGTAAAAAGAATGGTTCAACTAAACTTATAATAAGTCATCCAAAATCAGCTTATACAAGAGAAGTTTTATTAATTGCTACAAATCAGATTGCCGATGCAGTTGACGCATCCTGCTATATTACAACTACTAATAACTATATAAAAACAAAAGTCGGTAATTCTTCAAGCGAAATAAGTGTAAGTCTGAAAGGTGGTGATGATGGTGATGAAAAAGATTTTTCATGGACTGTAGAAAATTATCCTGCAGATGAAACTTCTAATAAAGTAATATCTTTGGAAACTCCAACTGGTAATGTTTTTTCACGTATGGCTTTACAGACATATGCTTTTGGAAATGCTTATATAACTCCTGAAAATGAAGGAACTGCAATTATTAAAGTAACACATCCAAAAGTTTTATATCCTTTGGAAATTTTGGTAAAAGTACTTTCAAAAGATGCAATTCTTGAAGAACCTTTATATTTTAAGGGTGATGGTTTAATTCGTGTCTTAAATGGTGAAAAGTATGATTATACAATTTCCTTAAATGGAAGTTCTAAAAAAACTTCTGATAATGCAAATATATCCTGGGAAATTGATGATAACAGACTTTCAATAAGTGGAAATGAAGATACTGCTGAAATTCAAGCTCCAGTCATGGGAACTGGTTCTACTATTTCTCATATTACAGTTTCTCATCCTAAAGTTGAAGTTCCTAAATCTGTTTTGGTATTAACAGCAGATGATATGGAAACTTTAATGAATATGAAAGCTCTATACACCGATAAAAACTATTACAATATAGAAGCAGGTTCAAATATCAGCTTTTCTGTAAATTCTGTCGGTTTTGAATCTACTGTAGATGAAGAAACAGGAGAAATAACACCTTATGATTTTAGTCTTTTATCCTGGACAACAGATGTATCTGGAGTAATTGATTATACAAGTAATTCTGCAGATAAACGTAATATTTCAATAACAGCCTTAAAAGCTGGAACTGTAAAATTAAAAGCATCTTTGGAAGGTTGTGAATGTACTTATACAATTACAGTTTATCCAGTAGGAGCAATGCAAACAGAAGCTGAAATATATTTTACAACAACACAGAATGTACTTGTATTTAATGACACTAATACAAGTAAAAAAGTTGAAGTTTCTGCAATTAATATGCCTGCTGTTTCATATTCAGGTATTACCTGGACCAGTGATAATACAGATGTATGTTCTGTTATTTCTAATGGAACTTCTGCAACAATTACGGCTCTGCAGGAAGGTGAAGCTGTAGTAACTGTAGATCATCCTGATAGTCAAAACTCTTTGAAAATATATATAAAAATCGGAAGTGAATATATTATCCAGGAAAATACAGTCGTATATATTTCTTCTCAGGATGTTATTACAATGCTCAGAGATGATCAGTCTCAAAAATTACAGGCAGTACTTGTAAATTATAAAGGAGTTGATGGAGAGCATTTTAGTTTTTCAATTGATAATACAAATGTTGCAAAAATTTCTGCTCAATCTCAAACTGGAATTGCCTATATTTCACCAGTTGGAAGTGGTCAGGCAGAAGTTACAATTACAAATACTGTTGCTCAACTGGAAAAGAAAGTTCTTGTTGTTGTAGGTAATAGTGCAGAAGAACTTGCAGGGATTCAATATCTTACAACTTCAAATAATGTTGTTTCTATTGGTGAAGGAAAGACCAGAACAGTCAGTGTTTCTGTAAAGAACTCTGAAGAAATAATCTTAGATGGTTATACTTGGGTAAGTAGTGATTATAATATTGCAGATGTTGTTGCAAATGGTTCTACAGCTTCCATTCAGGCAAACAGTACAGGAACAGCAATTATTACTGTAAGAAATACTGCATGTCAGTATCCTTTGCAGATAATTGTTCATGTTGTAGATCCTATTGCTGCAGCTGCACATCCATATATTCAGCTTACTTCAAGTGTTTTGGTTTTAACAATTGATTCATCTTATACATCTCTTTCTGCAGATTTAGTAGGAGGAACTGATGATGATAAATCTTCATTTATCTGGACAAGTAATGATCCTTCTGTCTGTATGGTTTATGGTCAAAATGAAGTTGGAAAACTTCGAGCAATTTCAGAAGGTACAACTTATATAACAGTTATGCATCCTAAAGCAGATTATTCAGCACAGCTGCTGGTAATTTGTGAACAGAAAACACAGTCAGACTGTTATATTTCCGTTCCATCTAGCATTATAAACATGAAGCCTACAGATGATTCTTCAACAATTACGGCAACTCTTATAAATGGTGAATCAAATGATAAATATAATTTTACATGGTCTTTGGATGTATACGATATTATTGATTTCCAATATTCAGCAAATGTTTGTACAATTAAGCCTAAGCAATCAGGAACAGTAACAATTACTTTGTCACACCCTAAAGCTCAATATGACCAGCAGATTATTGTAAATGTTCAGGAATACACAACTTTTTCTTTCCCTGCAACAAATCTTACAATTACTCAGGGAGATGTAAAATTCCTGAATATGCAGGTTCCTAATACCAGTGTAAAAACTCATATTGAATATTCTGTAAAGAATGAAAATATTTGTTCAATATCAGGAACAAAACAAGTTGCACAGATTACAGGAATTAATAATGGTTCAACAACTGTAATAGCTAAACTTGTCGCAACTAATACTGGTGCAGAACAGGCCTCTTCTGAATTAATGGTTTATGTAAAAGAAAAAGCTGTAACTGATGCTTATATAACATCTTCTTCTACAATTTATACTGTTAATAAAGATAAATCACAGACATTATCTGCATCTATAACGGGAACTGATATTGTTGTTTCTGATCAGGCTGATTTGAAATGGACTACTTCTGATAGTGATATTATTGAAATTACAGGATTAAGTTCAAATGGTTATGTAAAAGGACAGTCTATTTATATCACCGCAAAAAAAGCCGGAGAAGCAATAATTACATGTTCTCATGATAAAGCTTCTTCTTCTCTTGAATTTTATGTTGTTGTTCCTGGAAGTGATAAAAAAATAGTTTCATTAAATAAAACTTATGTAACTATTACAAAAGGCAGCTCAGGCACTTCATTAACAGCTAATATTGAAAATGCAGAAAGCAATGATGATTATAATAATCTGGAATGGACTTCTGTTGCTGCAAATGGAGCTGATGGAAGCAGTATAGCAAGAATTATGGGTTCGGGTAAAAATGTACAGATTTATCCAGTTGCTCCTGGTGAAATTACTGTTATGGCTCAACTTCCTGATTCTGATTCTGTTGCTAAATGTACAGTTGTTGTTGAAGCTGGAAAAAGTTTAACTACGGAAACCAGTTCCTTAAAAGTATTTCCTTTCAAAACAAAAGAAATTACTTATAAAGTAAGTCCAACAAATGCAATAATTACATGGCTGCGTAATAGTGATGATGATTATTTTGAATACAAAGATTTAGGTTATGATACAGAAGGTAATGGTAAAATTCAGGTTACAGGAATAAAAGAAGGGCAGGGACTTTTAATGGGAACTACCGATGGTGGTGCAACTGTAAGAATTACTGTTAAGTGTACCTGGGATTATGTATTTAATCTTGATACTTCAAAAATTTCAGGAAAACCAGGTGATGAATTTAATATTGTTTATTCTGTAAATCCTCCTGATGCAGTTATTTCTATTAAGGGAATGGAAGATATTTTTAGTTCTTCAATTCAAAAAGACAGCCTTGAAGATTCTGGCAGCGGAACAATTAATCTTAAAGCTTTGCAAGAAGGAAAAGGCTCTATAGATATTACTGCTATTAATCCAAATGCAAATAATGAAGTTATTGGTGAATATACTATAACTGCAACAAGTCAGTATTCATCTTTGACAATTACTCCAACAGTTTCAGCTGTAAGTATTGCATCTGGTGAGCAGGCATATTATTCAAGATTTAGTGGAAATTCTATCTATCTTGGTGATGGTGAAAAAGTTACAATTACTTTTACATGTGAAGAAAATGGTGTTACACCTGTATATTCATTAACACAGGGAATTGGAACTTTACATTACACAGATGAAGATAAAAATACGGAAACCTTAATCGTATCTGATACTCTTAATAGCAATACACTTACAATTACAAGCTGTGCTGACTATACAGAAGATTGTTATCAGATTATTGAAGGCTATGCACCAACATATAACGGTTCAAGAACTTATTCGGATGGCAAAATTATATCTCCAAATGATTTTACCGGAAAAGGTTATTATGGAGATGCTGGTTATGATTGGGACGGTGGTTATATAAATGTAGGTTACAATATTTGTGCAAAAGATAATTCTGTTTATCAAACTTATGGAAAAGATCATGTTCAGTCATACGAAACTGTAGCAGCGTTTATGCATTATGAATACAATAATTTAAAAAGTAAGGTTTATTTTACTATTGATAATCTTAACATAAATGAAAGTAGTAAATGGAGTAAAGAAAGAGATTCTTCATTAGATGGAAAGTGTATTTCTAGCGAAGAATTTGAATCTAGTCCTTGGTATTATGTACCTGAATTTAGTGAGTCTTATACAATTGATAAAGGAACTGTGATTTTAAACCATGATTATGGAGAAATTAATAGTAAAAATATTTTGGCAAAATATTTACAGTATTCAGAAGATACAGGTGTTTTTGGTTCAATAGTTAGTGCTGGAGTTATAAAAATTAGGGTTTCTCACGGAGGAACATATCAGGATATAACTTATCCGGTCTATATTGAAAAAAGAAAATGCTTATGTACATTTAAATAATAGTTTTATTAATCTAAAATGAAAAAAGGGTATTGTTTATTTGTAATCATAAACAATACCCTTTCTTTTATTTCTATAACTGTCCAGCATATTTGCATTTTATACCTCTATTGGTTTGTGAATTACAACTTTATTTTGTTCAAATTGAGCCATGCTTTTTTTAAGTACAGCCATGTTTTCTTCAGAATAAAAAGGGTCTATTTTTGATTTCTTTTCTGTTCGTACAGTAGCACCATCAATTTTTGCTAATTCTTTTATAGCTTTTACGAAAGAAAAACTTGCATTGTCTATTACTATTGTCATATTACAGCACTCCATATGTTATGATTATAATATAAAAGATATTTTTCTGATAATAAAAAAATCCTGTTCGTATTTCTACGTTCAGGATTTTAGTTTAATTATAATAAGTAATCTTTGTGGCCGTTAAGTGTTAAGCCTTTGTAAATTCATCCGATAAAATAGCTCTAATAGCATCTTTTATTTCATATAAAAATAATTTTGAATTAATTATTCTATAAAAATATGTTTTTTGTTCTTGCTGTCCATTATAAGAAGATATTACTTGTATTTTAGAACTTGGTAAAAAATCCCATGTAAATGAAAAAGGTGTATTGTTTGAAGAATTATTTACAGAAGTTCCTGTTTTATTGTTTTGAAAATTAGTTACATATGTTATATTATTTTTGCTAAAACTCCAAGAACCATATAAATCATTTTCTGAATAATTTAATTTAGTCTGTGTCATTTGAATAGAAGAATCTCCCAGACATAATTCTGTAGAACTTCTGAATGAATATGAAAAAGTTCCTGTAGATTGTGTAATTCCATTTGAATCTAGCTTTGAGATTTTTATTGTATTATTTGGTAAAAGTTCCCATGTAATATTTTGTATCAGAAAACCAGCAGAAGCTTTGCTCATCTCATCAAACATTATTCCAGTTCCATCTGAATTGTAAGTATAATCTGTAAACCAGTTTAGATTATTAGATGTATATGAATATCGCCAGGTTCCGACAAAAGAATCTACTGTCGCAGTTGTTGTACTTGATGAACTTGAATTAGTATTTGTATTTGTTGGGAAATTACATCCAGCGAGGATTGTAAAGAAAGTTAAAGATATTAAAAGTTTAAAAATATTATTTGTTTTCATTTATAGCACTCCTATTGTTAAATTGTTAAATTAATTGAACCAGTCTGCTATTGGAAATAGATTATCTAATTCTTTGATTGTATTTGGAGAAAGTTTATTTCTTCCACTAAGAAAATGTAAAAAATTTACCAGATAGTAGCGGCTCTTATCACCGAAATTCTCAACACAAAATTTGTTGAGTAATCTCTCATCATGAAGCTTTTGAAGCTTTTTGTAGTTTACGCTTTGGGTAATATCTGTTACATACTCTCCTTGTGGAACAGATGCGCTTTTTGAGCCTTCGGTTTCCCGGTAAAACCAGTCCGTAGGTGCCAGAAATTTAAGCATTGAATATATAAACTTCAATGAAGGTATTTGATATTTTCCTGTAGCTACTTTCATCAAGTAACCAACAGTGAATTCTTGATTAAGCTGGGTGTTCCAAAACTCTGTTATCTTTCTTTTATCACAAATATCTAGTAAATACAACTGTCCAATGGATAATTCTGATTTTTCACAATATAATTTATGCATAATACAACACTCTTTTTTAAATCATATCAGATTTTCTAAATAATCACCATATTCAATTATATGGTTACACCAGGAAAGACTTAAAGGTTCTAAAAATCGTAATGAATAACGGAAATACCCTCCAGAAGCTGTGTCAGCATTTATTATTATGCCTGGAAGTTTAATGTTTTCTTCATATTCAAAACGACATATTAAACATGCTTTATCTCCGATTTTGATTAAAGAACGGTTTCCAGTAAGCATTACTCCATGTATTGATGCATTTGAAATAATGCATTTTACGGAATTATTTGGTAATAAAAGATTAATGTCAGGTTTTGAAAGTCCAAATATTTTCCAGTTATTTAATCCAATGTCATATCTAAGTTCTTTACGGCTATTTGACTTTTTTAAGATATTATTAATTATATTTAATTGATTTATAAAATAATCTGGTAAAGGATCTTCAAAGAATAATGTGTAGGTATTATTAATGGAAAAATCTTTTATTGCTGAAACAAATAATTCAATCCTGTCATTTTTCATATTTTTTTTATCCATAATATCTATAATTAAAATTCCCTGAGATGGTAATTCATTTCCACAAAATACAGTAGTCTGTTCTGTCATAAATGTTTCAGGTCTTAATAAAGTTGAAATTCCCCCGAAACTTTTAAAATACAGATTCTGAATGTTTAATCTTTCTAAGAATTCTTTCGAGACCATTTTACTTCCTTCTTGTAAACAATTTTATAATTATATTTTTTTGTGAGTTTTTCTAAGTTATATGAATTATTATGTCCAATTTTACATAGATATGCTAATTGCCAGAAAAAGGCTGCTGGGAGTTTAAGAATTTCTCCATTTGTTTTTTGTTTTAAATAATCTAATGATTTCTTAAAGCGATCAAAGCTTCTTCTTCCTTCAAGAATTGAAATAACTGAAAACTCTTTGTTTACATTATATAAAGAAAAAAGGTTTTTATTACAGATTTCTTTACTGCAGCAAATATATATTCTGTTATGGTATGGGAATGTATAAAATAAGATAAACGGGTAATTATCATCTAAAATAATTTCTGTTTCATTTTCAATATGCTGCATAGAATGAAAAACACCTTCTGCATATATATGAAAATAATTATCTTCTGATGGAATTAAAACAGAAATCATAAAAAAATTTTAAAATATTATTTACTTAAAGTCAAGAATGACATATAGTTTAATGTAGAGTGCTGTAAGGAGTTATAATGAGTGATGTTAATACATCAACAAATCCAGGCACTTCTAAGCCTTCTGAAAAAAATCCCTACAAAGATGCTGTTCTCAATAATTGTACTGCATTACGTGATGCTAATGAAAATGGTACAGCATGTTATCTTGGTGGAGTAGAAAGAGATGGTAAACTTGTGATTAAAACACGGAAGCCAATCACAAATGCCATTAATGGAAATGAAATCAGAGGAACAAATCAGCTGATTTTACAGAATGCATTTAAAGCTGCAAAGCTTAATGATCGAGAAGTTGTAGTTTTTGAGCAGGCTGAAAAGAATGGAATCCACATTAGAAAAGGAAGTCCATTTGCAAATATAACCCTTCCAAATTCTTATGACCTTGTGGATGGAAAAAAAGTTTTTAAGCCAAATATTGTTCGTGAATTTCCTAAATCAAGCTGCTTTGCGTTTGATGAAAACGGAAAACCAATGTCACCAGCAGGAGCTTTTGCACTTGCAAAATTAAATTCTCAGCGATTTAATAAGGTGAATAAAAACAGAGCCATCGCCCATAACGAAAAAACAAGTCCAGAACTTAAAGAAAAATTATATGAAAGTAATGCTTACGAGCATAAAAAAGCAATTGAATATCTTACTGTAACAGGTGGAAATGTTGAGGAGTACAGAAATAAGAATATTCAGGAAAATGAATTAAAATACCTGCAGGCAATTGAAGCAAAGAATCCTGAAATTCCAACTCTTGAACAGCAGAAGGGTAGAGCAATTGCAGAACTAAAACGCATGGAAGAGTTTAAAAAAGAACATGCCGTAGAAGTTCCTGTAATTGATGCTACTAATACACATAATCCAGTTGATTATGTTGGAAAATACATGGCTGCATGTAAGCTTGAAGCTGAATTTGTTACAGATAAAGAATCTCAAAAAGAAGTTCAGTCTCGTATTTTTCAAAATCTAAATAAGAACTTTGAAACAAATAATTATGATTCTGCCTTTACCTTTGGTGCTGAATGTGAAGAAAGAGCAAAAGCAATTATTTCTGACTTTCGTAAACAGTCTTATGAACAGCAGAGAGGTATTACCAACGAACGACCTATCGTTCAGGAACGACCAGAGCAGACTGTCGATGCAATCTCATTCTAATTAAAAAAAATTACAAAAATCACAATTACACCAGGATCATGTTTCATGAACCTTGGTGTAATTGTGTTTAACATTTTTCCAAAGGACAATACTATGGCGGATATTATAAATGAAAATATAAATAAAGAATCAACTAATAATACTAAAGAAATTACTGATAAAAATACTGCGTATACAAATTTAATGAAATGGGCAAATCAAACAACATTTGATGAAGCTGATGGATTAGATGGAAATCAAATATTTGAAAAATATGAAAATGAACCAATGCCTATTGCGGTATTACCAAAAGAAAGTTTAATAGCTTTTAATAATGTTACTGATAGAAATATATACTCTGGAAAAGCATATTTCATAGACCATATGGTAAATCATCATAATGAATTAGATGTATCGGAATATGAAAATTTTCAGGATGATTTAGATAATTATGACAAAATTTATAATGACCCAAAAAATGGAAGTGTCGTTTTCGAAAAAAATAAAAATAATAAAAAATATTCTGTTGCAGTAAAAGAATTAGAAGGAAATCTTGTTTTTTATAAATCTTATCACTATGGAGAGAAAACAAAAAAAAGATTTGTTGAAATTGATTTAGACCAATTAAGAAAAGAAAAGTCAGTGGAGGTCGGGAAATCCCCCATCAGTCCTTCAGAGTATTCTGAATCCGGCAGACCCCTTTCTGCTCTTACTGATAATGCTAATATACTGCCATTTCCAAAAATGTCAAGTGAACAATTAGCTAAATTAAAAAGTGAAGTTATTGAAAAAAGTAAAGAACTTGATATATGGACTGCTAAAGCTGAGGCAGACAATAAGGAAATTTCAAGATTGAATAGCCAGCTTGAAGCGGCAAATAATACAATTCAAAAACAAGAGAAACAGCTTAAAGAACAAGATGAACTTCTTAATGGAAAAGGCTTTGTTGAGGTAAATGGTGTTAAACGTACTTTTGATAAAGGTCTAAAACATGCTTTTCCAGAAGCAGTAAAACGTATCGACATTGAAAATCAGCGTAATAAAGAACTTACTGCTGATTATAACAAACTTCTTAAATCTCAAAATCAAAATATATCTGCAAAATCCCCAGGAGATGATTCTTCTTGGAGTGATTAATTAAATCTGGACAAAAATTGAGCACAGAGCTGTGCTCCAGCTTATAAAACATAAGGACACTGATAATGGCAGAAGAAAATAAAACTAATAATAAAAAGAGTTCAAATAATTGGTTTGAAAAAACTCCACAACAGTTACAGGAAGAACAGGAAAAAGAAGAAAACTTAACAACAAAAGCAGCTGTAGCAGCAGGTATTTCTTATGAAGAATGGGAAGAAATGCTGGATGATAATCAGATTGCAGAAGAAAGAATTGAGCAAATACAAGTTAATGGTGGAATGAGTGAAGCAGCTCTAAATAAAACTGACTTAGAACATATAAAAAGAGATTTTAGCTATATTAGAGATGTTTTTGAAACAGGAGATTCTATTTCTGTTAAAAATGAACAGGTTGGTTTTATTTCAATTGATAAAGGTAATATTGGTAAAAGTGGAAATGGGTTACAACATATATGTGTACAGAGATTTGAAAAAGACGGAAGAAGTGTTGATGAAATAACAGCAATGCTTGCTCTGGTTGTAAACTCAGCTGAAACTGGTTCAGTTTCAAGAAATAATGAAATATATCAAAATGATAAAGATATTGGAACATATGATATTGAAAAGAATGGAATTATTGCATTTGTAAGTAAAACTCGTGATGGTAATGATGAAAAATTTGTCATAACAGGTTTTGATGATAATTCAAAAAAAATAGAAGCGAGTGATGCTATTAATGCGGTTATCGCAGAAAATAGCTACACACCTGATTTTGTCATTGTCAAAGATCAAGTGGTTGCAACTCTCGCTTCTTCATATATGTTACACCTAAATGAAATTGAGAGCAACCTTTTAAACCCTAAAAAAGATAATATTAAAAGAATAGATAAAGAATTAAAGCTGCTTGAAAACTATAAAAATAGTGATGAAATAAAAAGATATTTTAAAAATAATATTGAAGATTTTAATAAAGTAAAAAAGTCTATAAAGAAAATTAATGACTTAACTAACAAATCTCCAGAATATC
>CAMPAL010000026.1 GCA_946631855.1 uncultured Treponema sp.
TCTGAATATCGAAAGTACCCTCCTCCTCCTTACTGATTATGCACAGCTGGGTATCTTCTTTTTCTGGGCAACAGTAATTCTTATCATTACAAAAGACCTTTATAAAAACAAAAACAAACTGATTATATCCATTCTTTCAATAATTCATGTGCTTTCTCTGCTTGGTTCCTACACCCACGGCTGGAAATTCACCTTTATTTCTATTGCAAACTCAATTTTCTGTTTTGTTTTTTACAACTGGATTTATTCAATTCTCAAAGCAAAACTTTCCTGCTTTTTGCCTTCAAACGTTTCAAACAACCAGACCATTAATAACAAAAAGCCTGGAGAAATCATCAAACTTTCAGATTACAATCTTACAGAAAGACAAATTAATTTTATTCTTGAAAACGTTCACAACAATCTGTCTTATAAAGAAATTAGTGATAAATATTTTGTAAGCATTTCAACTGTAAAAAAGACTTTCGCAGAAGTGTATAAGATTTTTAATGTTACCAAACTGGAAGAATTAAGAATCCTTTTACTTCAATATCAGGTGAAGGCATAAAAAAACCGTTAGTTCGACCTCTCTCCAAATCAAACTAACGGTCTCTCACCGAAAAAGGGATCCCCTTACATAAAAACAACTCTCTCTTCCAACAACGCCTTTCTATGTAAAAAAGAAGGATTAACTTTTCTTAACTCATTTTTAACTTTACAACAATATATTATTTTTAAAATTGTAAATCGTCAATAAAGTTTTTGTTGTTTTAACCAAGGTTAATAAAATATAACCATGGTTATTTTGGTCATTTTTATATAATTTTCGGTTATTTTTTATAATACAGACTTCAAGAATTGCTGTAAGCGTTCATTTTTTGGATTTCCGAAAATTTCTTCTGGACTTCCTGATTCTTCAATGTATCCGCCGTTCATAAAAAGGACTCTATCAGCAACTTCTCTGGCAAATCCCATTTCGTGAGTTACAACAAGCATTGTCATTCCATCTTTTGCAAGATTCTTCATTACTTCAAGTACTTCACCGACCATTTCAGGATCCAGTGCCGATGTTGGTTCATCAAAAAGCATTACATCAGGATGCATAGCAAGGGAACGAACAATTGCAATTCTCTGTTTCTGTCCACCTGACAAAGTTGAAGGATATGCATTTGCTTTTTCAGGAAGCCCGATTCTTTCAAGCAAAACCATTGCTTCTTTTTCAGCTTCTTCCTTTGTTTTTAATTTAAGAGTAACAGGAGCCAGGGTAATATTTTCCAAAACTGTAAGATGAGGGAAAAGATTAAAATGCTGAAAAACCATTCCCATTTTCTGACGGGCAGCATCCAGATTTACTTTTGGATCTGTCATATCATTTCCTTCAAATAAAATTTTTCCGCCAGTAGGATTTTCCAAACGGTTCAAACATCGCAAAAAAGTACTTTTTCCAGAACCAGAAGGCCCGATAATTACAATTTTTTCTCCCTGTTTTACATCCAGAGAAACATCTTTCAAAACTTCAAGTTTTCCAAACTGTATTTTTAAGTTTCTAACTTCAATCAAATTATTATCTGTCACTTTTTGCCAACCTTTTTTCGAAAATTCCGAAAAGTTTTGTAAGACCAACTGTCAAAATTAAATAGATGATTGCACACGAAAGCAAAGGAATCCATGCATTATAAGTTGCATTTCGTATCATATCACCAGCCTTAGTCATATCCATTACGGCAATAAAACTTGCAACTGAAGTTTCCTTAATAAGAACAATAAATTCACTGGTATATGTAGGAAGGATTGCTTTTACTGCCTGAGGAAGAATAATTTTGAACAAAGTCTGATTTTTACTTAAACCGAGAGAACGGCCTGCTTCATTCTGCCCTTTATCAACACCCTGAATTCCCGCTCTGAAAATTTCAGTACAATATGCACCAGAGTTAAATCCATAAGCAAGAATAGCAACCAGAAGACGGTTTAATCCTAATGGAGCAAAAATAACAAAATAGAAAATCATTAACTGTGTAGCAAGAGGAATTCCTCTTAAAACAGTAGTATAAAGTTCTGCAATAGCTTTTAAAACTTTATTGCCAGAAACCTTCATAAGGGCAAACATACAACCTAATACAGTACCAATAAGAATTGCACAAATAGCAATTAAAATTGTATTTCCAAGTCCCTTAAAAATAAGCAGGTAACGTTCACCCGCAATCATAGTGTCATAGATTGATTGAAACAATTTATTTTCCTTATTTAAAAATAATGAATTTCAATTATAACATTTTAAACAAAAAAAGACAGCCACTTCACACCAGAAGGGCTGCCTTTTAACTGCAAAGAATTAATGATTAGTTAGCTTTTACAATGATAACCTGTTCAGAAGCAAAGTAAGCATCTGAGAAATCAACATTCTTTTTGCGTTCTTCATCTACTGACATACCTGCAGCAATGAAATCAATAGTACCAGACTGAAGAGCTGGAATAAGGCTGTCAAATGCCATATCAACAACTTCAATTTTTTTACCGTAATCTTTAGCAATCATCTGACCCATTGTGATATCAAAACCAACGATATCTTTTCCATCAACATATTCAAATGGTGGGAAAGCAGCGTTTGTTCCAAGTTTTAATACACCAGAACCAGTAAGAGCAAGATTTTCAGGAACTACGATTGTTCCATCAACTGGCATAAATGCTGCAACAAGTTTTTCATATTCGCCATTAGATTTAATTGTGGCGATTGTAGCATTAATGCTATCAAGCAATTCTGTATTTCCTTTCTTTACGGCAATAGCATATTCTTCTTTATTGTCTGTAAAAATCTGATCACGAATAATCTTAAGGTCAGGATTTCTTGCAACCATTTCTTTTGCAGGAAGTTCATCAATAACAACTGCATCAATAGTTCCATTCTTCAAATCCAAAACAGCATCAATTCCTGATTTGAATGAAGAAAGTTTTACATCTTCAACATTATTCTGAACCCAAGATTCACCTGTTGTTCCAGCCTGAACACCAATTTTTTTACCGGCAAGATCAGCTGCACTTGAAATAACTACAGTTGATTTTGAACATGCAGCTAACATTAAAACAGCTGAAATTACTGTTGTAATTAACAATCCTTTTTTCATATTTATACCTCTTACGAGTAGTACATTAGCGTTTTTTGTATTTTTATGCAATAGAAACTGTATATTTATGCAATCTCTATTTTAATACAACCTTTTTAAGGTGCCAGATGTCACGTACATAATCTTCAATTGTTCGGTCAGAAGAGAACTTACCACAATTAGCAATATTCTTAAGAGCCATCTTAGCCCATTTCATCTGATCCTGATAAACTTCTGCAATCTTTTCGCGAGCCTTACAGTAAGAATCAAAATCGGCAAGAACGTAATATACATCAGGACGCTGACCTTCAACACCATAAACCAGAGAATCATGCAACTCTTTGAAAAGCTGACGAGAAGGATCGTATGTTCCATCCACCAGCTGCTCAACTACTTTTGCAAGACCTGGGTTACAATCAAGATAATCCTGAGGATTATAAGAATGTTCAGCTTCCATCTTCTTAATTTCTTCTGTCGAAAGACCGAATACAAAGCCGTTTTCTTTTCCAGCTTCTTCAAAGATTTCAATGTTAGCACCATCCATAGTTCCAAGTGTCAAAGCACCGTTTGCCATGAACTTCATGTTAGATGTACCAGAAGCTTCAAGACCTGCTGTAGAAATCTGTTCAGAAACATCTGCGGCAGGGAAAATCTTTTCGGCAACAGAAACACGGTAATTTTCTACGAATACAACACGTAACTTACCACGAACGCGGCGGTCATTGTTAATTCTTTCTGCAACAGTATTTATAAGCTTAATGATTGACTTAGCACGTCTGTAACCAGAAGCAGCCTTTGCACCAAAAATGAATGTACGTGCAGGTGGATTGTAATTTGGATCTTCAACAATTCTATTGTAAAGATACATTATGTTCAAAATGTTCAAAAGCTGACGTTTATATTCATGCAAACGTTTTACCTGAACATCAAAAATTGATTCTGGATCAAGGAATTCATTCTGAGTATGTTTGAGATAATCAGCGAGAGCCTGTTTATTATCCATCTTAATCTTAATGAGTTCTTTAAGAGATGCATCATCATCAAGGAATTTTTCAAGGCCTTTAAGCTGTGTAAGATCTTTTTCCCAGCCATGTCCAACACGGTCTGTAATAAACTTAGCCAAAGCAGGGTTTGCATCAAGTAACCAGCGGCGCTGTGTAATACCGTTTGTTTTATTGTTGAATTTCTGAGGATATAGAGCATACCAGTCTTTAAGTTCAACAGTTTTAAGCAATTCTGTATGAAGGGCAGCTACACCGTTTACACTGAAACAAGCATGAATTGCCATCCATGCCATATAAACCATATTGTTATGGATGATTGCCATGTGTTCATGTTTGTAATAATCGTTAGGGAATTTCTGACGAAGTTCAATTACAAGACGACGGTTGATTTCTTCAACAATCTGATAAACACGTGGTAAAAGTCCCTGGAAGATTTCAATTGGCCATTTTTCCAAAGCTTCTGCCAAGATTGTATGGTTTGTATATGCAAATGTATGAGTTACAACATCCCATGCTTCATCCCAACCTACATTGTATTCATCCATCAAAATACGCATAAGTTCTGGAATTGCAACTACAGGGTGAGTATCGTTCAACTGAATTACATGCAATTCTGCAAATTTAGAAAAATCTGTTCCATGGTCAGCAACATAGTGGCGTACTAAATCCTGCAAAGATGCAGAAGAGAAGAAGTACTGCTGTTTAAGACGAAGTGCCTTTCCAGAAGGTCCGTTATCATTAGGATAAAGAACACGGCTGATATTTTCTGCAGAATTCTGGCGTTCAACTGCACGGTTATAGTCCATATTGTTGAAAAGCTGAAGATCGAATCCGTTTGGAGAAGATGCCTGCCAGAGGCGGAGGGTATTTACAGTTTTTGTATCAAAACCAATGATTGGCATATCATATGGAGTTGCTGTTACTTCTTCGGCGTTTTCAATGTGGAAAGAAGGCTGTCCGTCTGGAGTTTTTCCATAAGCAATTGTTCCACCAAATTTAACTGTTACTGCAAGGTCGGAACGTTTAATTTCCCAAGGATCACGGTGTTTAAGCCAGTTATCAGGATATTCAACCTGGTATCCGTCTTCAATTTTCTGTTCAAACATACCGTATTCATAGCGAATACCATATCCATGTCCAGGATAATCAAGAGTTGCAAGAGAATCCAGGAAGCAGGCAGCGAGTCGTCCAAGACCACCATTTCCAAGACCTGCATCTGGCTCTTCATCTTCAATCATATCAAAATCAATGTTCATTTCTTTAAGAACATCTTCTACATCTTCTTTAATTCCTGCATTAATAAGGTTATTTCCTAAAGCACGACCCATTAAAAATTCAGCTGATAAATAATAGAGCTGCTTTGTTGGCTTTTTTTCATATTCATCTCTGGTAGCCATCCAGTTTGGCATAATAATTTCCATTGCAGAAGCAGATACTGCATCAAAAAGGTCATGTTTGTTAGCCTGCGAAATATCTTTTCCATACTGACGACGCAAACGAGCAGACAAATTAGCCTTAAACTCTTCCTTGTTAAAATTCATAAAAGAATCCTCCTAATCTAATGTTTTGAGCAGATGCCTTATTCAACAGACTTGCTCATTAAAATAACGGAAGAACCAGAAACCAGAACATAACGTCTCTGTTCCTGTAAACATTCTTCCTTACCATTTTCCAAAATATCATCAGGGCTTTCGAATGATGTATCTGCAACCCTGTACCATCGTTTATTTGGTGAAACAGACGGTAATGTTACTGTAAGATCATAGATATCCATATTTGTAGCAACATAGAAATCTTCATCTACAGCAAGTCCACTTAATCTAAAAGCCAGAAAACGACCAGCTTTTTCCCAGACAGGAACTTTTCCCATTGAATCATACCAGGAAATTTCAGGAATTCCACCCTTTTCATAATCATCTCTAAAGAAAGAAATTCTTCTGAAAACTTCGTGTTTTTTTCTTAGAGCAATAAGAAGAGAAACAAAACGAACCAGTCCGCTGTTTTTTCTTTCAAGATTCCAGTCAAACCAGCTGATTTCATTATCCTGACAATAAGCATTATTATTTCCAGACTGAGTACGGCGCATTTCATCACCACCCAGCATCATAGGAACGCCCTGGGCTGTAAACAAATGAACAAAAAAGTTTTTAATTGTCTTTAAGCGGACTGCTTCAATTTTTGGATTAGTGCAGTCACCTTCAAAACCATGGTTGTAACTTAAATTATCATCACTACCATCTCTATTTTGTTCCCCATTTTCTTCATTATGTTTGTAATTATAACTTACCAGATCGTTCAGGGTAAAACCATCATGAGCTGTAACAAAATTGATTGATGCAGTTGGCAAACGACCATTATGATTGTAACAGTCTGAAGAACCGGCAATTCTTGTTGCGGCAGCAGTGACAACATTTTCATCACCACGTTCAAAACGTCTTATATCATCACGGAAACGACCATTCCATTCGCTCCAGCGGTTATGACTACCAGCAGGAAAACCTCCAAGCTGATAAAGCCCCGCACAATCCCACGGTTCCGCAATAATTTTTGTTTTTGCAAGAACAGGATCTTCACTAATTGCAGAAGTAACAGAAGGTAAATCTCCATAAATTGGAGCACCATTTGGCGCACGGGTAAGAATTGATGCAAGGTCAAAACGGAAACCATCAACATGCATATTCACAACCCAGTAACGCAGACTGTCCAGAATGAAATTCCAGGTTACAGGATTATTACAGTTCATACTGTTTCCGCAGCCAGAAAAATTCATATAGTAGTTTTTATCATTTACTGGCAAAGAATAATAAACATCATTCTGAAGACCACGGAATTCAAAAGTATAACCATGTTCATTTCCTTCGGCAGTATGATTGTAAACAACATCAAGAATTACTTCGATTCCTACTTTATGAAGTTCTTTTACAAGATTTTTGAACTCCCTTACAGGCCCTCCCGGAGAACGGTCAGCGGCATACGAAGTTTTTGGAGCAAAAAATCCTATTGTTGAATATCCCCAGTAATTTACAAGTTGCTCTCCCGTTCTTGGATTTGAATTTCCATTTTCGTTTTCATCAAATTCAAAAACAGGCAGAAATTCTACAGCTGTAATACCAAGCTTTTTCAAATAATCAATTTTCTGGGTAAAGCCCTTATAAGTTCCAGCAATTTCAGGAGCAATATCAGAAGTTTTTGAAGCGGTAAAGCCTTTAAGATGAGTTTCATAAATTACAGATTCTGACATCGGAATTCCGAGAGGTCTGTCCCCTTCCCAGTCAAAATCATTATCATCAACAACTACGCATTTTGGAAAATCTGAAAGATCCTGTAACTCTCCACCTTCGTTTGCAGCAAATCCAATTGAATGCTGGTGATTATAAGAGCGAAAAACAGAGCCTACAGTAAAAGCCTTTGCATATGGATCAAAAAGATATTTATATTTGTTAAATCTGAGTCCTTTAGGAGGAACATAAGGGCCATCCACCTTATAAAGATAAAGTGCACCTGCAGAAAGTCCTTCTACAAGAATATGCCATACATCCCCGGTTCTATTTAAAACCGGATCCAAAGGAATTATATTCGATGGTTTTTCATCATTTTCTGAATTAAACAGTACAAGACTTACTTTAGAAGCATCTCTACTGTAAATAGAAAAATTAACACCCGCTGGAGTAATAACTGCACCAAAACCAAGCGGCATTCCGTTCTGAACCTTTATTTCAGTCATAACTTTAAAATAATAACACAGGTATTAGGGAATATCTACTACGATTTTTTAGATTTTTATTCTATAATAGACGGCATGGAAGAAAACGAAAAACCTTTACGCACTGGAGTTGTGACAATTATCGGCCGCCCAAGTGCAGGAAAATCAACATTTTTAAATACAGCCTGTCAGGAAGATGTAAGTATTGTTTCACCTATTCCTCAGACAACCAGAAATGCCATTAAGGGAATTGTAAACACTTCTTTTGGACAGCTTATTTTTATTGACACTCCAGGCTATCATGATTCAGAAAAAAAATTAAATCTGAAACTTAGAAACGTTACCGAAAATCAGATTGATGGAGTTGACGGCGTTCTTTACATTATTGATTCGACCCGTGCAACTGGCGAAGAAGAAATCCACACTGCTAACTTAATCAAAAACCTTCAGGATAAAACTGTTATTGCTATTAACAAAACAGACTTACCAGCATCAAAACCTCTGCCAATCAGACAATTTATTGCTGAAAACTTGCCTCAAATTCCTGCTGAACGTATTTTTGAAATATCTGCAGAAAAAGACATTGGAATAAATGATGTTTTGAAGGCTCTTTATGACATAGCTCCAGAAGGTCAGCCTATATATGATGAAGAACTTGCCACAGATCAGGATTTAACCTTCCGAGTTTGCGAAGTAATCCGTGGAGAAGCAATTAACCGCCTTCAAGACGAAATTCCACATGCACTTTATGTTGAAGTTGCAGATGTTGAACACCGAAATGAAGGCAAAAAACTTTGGATAAGAGCATTTATTTGTGTTGAAAGAGACAGTCAGAAAGGAATTGTAATTGGTAAAGGGGCCAGCAAGATTAAGGAAATTCGAATGGCTGCAATCAAAAAGCTATCTCAAATTTATATACAGAAAATAGACCTTGACTTACAGGTAAAAGTAGATAAAAATTGGAGACAAAGAGACTACACTCTTAACAGACTTATACCATAATGGAATAAAATGAAAGATATTCAGGAAGCTTTAGATTCCCTGACACAGATTCTAAAGCCAGGACAAATAATTCATATCTCTCTAAAAATGCTGGGTAGCATAAATCGGCATATAACCTTCCATAATTTAAGAACAGCTTTTCTTGCCTGGAAACTTTCAGAAACAATAAATGATTCAAGATTTAACATACGTAACATAGTTCTTCTGGCTCTTTATCACACAATCGGCTATTTTAGACAAGATACAATTTTTGACTACAATCCACATGATTCTAATATAGATTTCTTCTCTCAGGAAAAAGCAGTTTCAAGTAAATACGTTTTCTCCTGCTACTACCTTAAGTATATGACACCACTTGGAGAAGACGCTCTGGCTCTGGAAAATTTTACGGATCCCTTTATAGAAGACATGAAGCACTTTCTTTATCAGGAAAGATATAAATCCATAATCTACCTGTGTGCAAGAATAAGTGCTTTTCTCTTTCATCATAATGACGATTATTTACCAGATGACCTTAACGAAATTGCACCAGGCTTTTTTGATCCCGAATATGTCAGAGCTTTTAAAATTGCAAACAAAAACAATAAGCTTATAAATGAAATTAAAGATGATAAATTTACAAAAGAATTTTCCGCCTATATAGACTCTATTTCCTTTGAAAAGGAAGAATCAGAAATGCTGGAAAAAATTCTAATTTATTTTCTGGACTTTAAAAGTACATACACCGTTAAGCACATTATCAACACCTCTTGCTATGCCCTGTCTTTGGGCTCCAGAATTGGACTAAATCCAGACCAGCTTTCGGAACTTTTTTGCAGTGCCGTCCTTCATGACATAGGAAAAATAGCAACTCCACAGCGTATTTTGGAATTCCCAGGAAGACTGAGTCCTGAAGATATGGGAATTATGAGACACCACGTAAAACATTCTAAAAGAATTCTCCAGGGAAATGCTCCAGAACAGATTATAGAAAATGTTTACCGCCATCACGAAAAACTGAACGGAAGTGGCTATCCTCATCAAATTACAGGGGATCAGCTGACTACCATTCAACGAATTCTTACAGTTGCAGATATTACAAGTGCCCTGAACGACAGCCGAAGCTACAAGGCCGAATATTCTACAGAGAAGACAAAATCAATTATTACAAAAATGACTGAGGATGGAGAGCTGGATCCTGAGATTTCAAAAATTGTCCTTGATGAATTTGAAACAATTGTTACAGAGCAGCAGTACTTATACAAAAACCTGAGCGTTGACTTTAGTAATGTATTTGCAAAATACTCAGATTACATTTTTGATGATATGGGACGTGTCGCAGATTCGCTTTTAGATCAGGCTGATAAAGAAAGTGACATAAACAACATTGAAGACTTAGATGATTTAGATGAGCTTGAAGAACTTTAATTCTTATTGTTAAATCAGCCCCTTTTTATTATATTATCTATATATATGACAATAACTTACAAAACAAAGGGAACATGCTCCCGCTCTATCACCTTTACAAAGAATGATGATGGAACAATTACAAACATCAGCTTTGAAGGTGGATGTAATGGCAACCTAAAAGCAATTTCTAAGCTCTGCGATGGAATGACTGCAGACGAAATTGTAGCAAAACTAAAGGGCAATACATGTGGCTCTAAGAGTACAAGTTGTGCCGATCAGTTAGCAATTGCAGTAAGTAAATAAGAACACAGGAGATAAAAATGGCACTTGAATGTGGTATAGTTGGATTACCAAACGTTGGTAAATCTACTATTTTTTCGGCTTTGACAGCAGCACCTGCAGCTGCAGAGAACTTTCCTTTCTGTACAATCGACCCAAACATTGGAATTGTTGATTTACCAGATGAAAGATTAGACTTTTTAGCTAGCAAACATAATCCTAAAAAGAAGACACCTGCTGCAGTAAAATTCGTTGATATTGCAGGTTTAATAAAAGGAGCATCTCAGGGAGAAGGACTTGGAAATAAATTCCTTGCAAACATCCGTGAATGTTCTGTAATTGCCCATGTAGTTCGCTGTTTTGATAACCCAGATATTATGCACGTTCGCGACAATGCAAACGAAGCAGCCCCAATTGATCCAGAAAGCGACATTCTTACAATCAACTGGGAACTTTGTCAGGCCGACTTAAACACAATTGAAGTTCGTCAGGATAAAGTTACTCGTGCAGTTCGCTCTCTTGGCAAGGAAGAAGAAAAAAAATACGCTCCATGGATGAGTGCCGTTGCAAAAATCAAGCCTTTACTTCAGGACGGAAAATGTGCCCGCGTAGCTGACCTTACAGATGAAGAAAAGGCAGCTGTTTACGATATGTTCCTTCTGACAATGAAACCAACTCTTTACGTTGCCAATGTTGATGAAGACTCTATCGCAGCCGGTACAAACAAATATGTAGAAGTTGTTCAGAAATATGCAGCTGAAGAAAAATCTGAAGTTGTTGTAATTTGTGGAAAATTCGAAGCTGACCTTGCAGAAATTGAAGATCCTAACGATAAAAAAGACTTTATGGAAAGCGTTGGTCTTAAAGAAAGTGGTCTTGCAGTTCTTGCACGCAAAGCATATCACCTTATGGGACTCAGAACCTTCTTTACAGGCGGTCCAGATGAATGCCGTGCATGGACAATTCACGCAGGAGACAAGGCTCCACGAGCAGCTGGTGTAATTCATACAGACTTTGAAAAAGGATTTATTCGTGCTGAAGCTTACACAATTGATGATCTTCGCAAATATGGTGATGAAGCCGCAATCAAAGCAGCAGGAAAATATCGTCAGGAAGGTAAAGAATACGTTGTACAGGACGGCGATGTTCTTTTCTTCAAATTTAATATTTAGGACTGTTTTACATGGAAATAAAATACATAATTCTAGCTCTCGCCCTTGTAATGTATCTTCTCGTAATAATCTTTCAGGAGAAAAAAATCTGGATGACAAGTGCAGCAGCTCTTATCACCCTGGTTTTAGGATTTATTTTCTCCGGAAATGTATTTGAGGCCCAGGAATCTACAGCAGGACTTTTCCATCATGTTTTCTTTGAACTTATAAACTGGAATATTTTAATGATTTACGTTGGCAGTATGACTATTGCAGCCCTCTTTATTTATTCAAAAGTTCCAGCCCGAATTGCAGATTTTCTTGTAAGTCATTCAAAAAATACAGGTATTGCAGTTATCCTCATTCTTGCAATGACAGGAATTATCTCTATCTTTGTAGAAAACGTTGCTACAGTACTTGTAATGGCACCAATTGCCCTTGCACTTTCTAAAAAGCTTAAATTGAATCCAGTACCTTTTATGGTTGGACTTGCAGTAATGTCAAACCTGGAAGGAACTGCAACTCTGGTAGGTGACCCTCCAAGCATGATATTTGCATCCTATGCTGGTTACAATTTTAATGACTTCTTTGTTCACATGGGTAAACTTTCAATTTTCTTTATAATCCAGGCAGGAATGATTGCCGGCTGTATTTTCTTCTACTGCATATTTGGTCGTGTAAAAGAAAAGGCTCTTGTTGAAAAAGAACCGGTAATTTCATACTTCCCTCTCTGGCTGCTTTTAGGCATGATTTTTGGACTTGCCGGAATTTCATTTATGAGTACAGAACTTGGTTATGGTTCAGGAATTTTTGTATTCACTTTGGGAATAATTGGACTTTTATGGTACAAGTTCAATCAGAAAAAAAGCGGTAAAGAAATCTGGGAACTGGTGAAAGGCCTGGACTGGGAAACAATTGCCTTCCTGATTGGAATATTCATTGTAGTTGGAGCAATTAGCGAAACAGGCCTTCTGGACGACTTTGCAGCCTGGCTTGGAAAAATTACAGGCGGAAATAAACTTCTTGGCTTTATTCTTATTCTTGCCTTCTCTGTTCTTATTTCCGGCTTTGTTGATAATGTTCCTTACATCATTGTTATGCTTCCTGTTGCAGGAACACTTGCGACAAACATGAACATTTCAAAAGAACTGTACATGTTCGCCCTTCTGGTTGGTTCTTGTCTTGGTGGAAACCTTACACCATTCGGAGCTTCTGCTAACGTTGTGGCAATGGGAATCCTGAAAAAAGAAGGACATCCTATTTCTTTCGGCGGCTTCCTGAAAATTGGAGCTCCATTCACCATCATCACAACTACTGCAGCAGCCCTTTTACTCTGGTTTATCTGGGCATAAACAGATTTTTTAGAACTTCAAAGCAAGTCCCATATAAACACCATCAACCTTTGCATCTGTAGAAATAACAGGTGCAAGGGTTAATTTAGCTTTATCATTATACAAAAGATTTGACAGTGAAGAATTCAACTTATTTGAATAAGTGAATGGTCTGACAATACAATAAATAAAATCAATAACACAAATTACGGCACCTGATATTATACAGCCATAAGCAACCTTAAAGATATTAGGATCAAAAGTATAATCTTTACGACCAGAAAGCCCATAAGAAAGACTTGTACCAGTTGCAACAAATATATCAAAAACAAGCTTATATAAACCAAACTCTATAAGACCAAATCCAACAATTCCTCCTACAAGCCCAACAGTTCCACCAAAAGCATCCCCCTGAATATATGAGCCAAGGCCTGGCAATATCATATTAAGACCAAAATACAAGGCACCGGAACGAGAATAATCTTCATAAAGTTCAGCTTTTTCTTCATCTGTAAGTAAATTAATCTGACTTACGATTGTTTCCTGATTCTTAAAAACAAGATTTGCAGAACTAAAGTTATCGTCCAGATAGGCATCAACATTTTCGAAAGCTTCTTCATTACAAAATAAAGCTGACGAACAAAGTAAAAGTCCTAATAAGACAATTAGTTTTTTCATAATTTCCTCCAATTTCTCTATATTACCATTTTATTAATTTAACAATCAATAAAGAATAAACTGATACTGTCCTGTCAAAAAAAAATACTAATATTTTTTTCCAGACTTCCGACATTAAAAGTAGGAGTTGTGATATGACTAGTTCAATTGGTTACATTAATGCTTTCTCTTATTCAAGTAACATGGTTTCAAGCGGAGCCAGTGGTAAGCTTTATGTTCCTGTAAGTCGTTCTGCAATCCTCTATTCAAACTTTGACCATGTTTCAGGTGTTGTAGCAAAATCTGGACAGCAGGGAGTTTCAATCAGCAAAATCCGAATTCTAAACTCCCTTATTGACCATCTTTCTGCCATAAAAAATCAGCCAAAAGAATCTATTTCAGATATTTCTGATGATAAAGCTGATGCCTTAATTGAAAAATACCAGAAACAGATTCAGCAGGCCGTACAGACCCCATACATTATAAACGGGGCAAAACCAATGGCAGGTGCTCTCTTCCAGATTGATGCATAATCATCTTTAGTCTCATTTAATCTTTTCACTATTAATTGAATTTACCATTTTAAATCATTATACTGAGCCTACAATTACACCGTTAATTCGGAGTTTTATGGGAGCAAATTATGGGCGGAATTTTTGGAGTAGCGTCAAAATCGGACTGTGCTTTAGACTTATTCTTCGGAGTTGATTATCATTCACACTTAGGAACACGCCGCGGTGGTCTGGCAGTTTACGGTTACGATGGAAAAATCTCTCGTTCAATTCACAACATTCAGAACTCACCTTTTAGAACAAAATTTGAAAATGATATTGAAGAAATGCACGGAAACATTGGTATTGGATGTATCAGTGATTATGAACCTCAGCCTCTTTTAGTTCATTCCCACCTTGGTGATTATGCCATTACAACAGTTGGAATTGTTACAAACAAAGATGAACTTGTTGAAGAAATTCTGGAAGGCGGATTTACCCATTTCCTTGAAATGAGTGGTGGAGAAATTAACCAGACAGAACTTATTGTTGCTCTAATCAATCATAAAAAAACAATTCTTGAAGGAATTCAGTTCGTTCAGGAAAAAATAAAAGGTTCCATGTCCATGCTGATTATGACACGAGATGGAATTTACTGTGCAAGAGATAAACTGGGACGTACACCAATCCAGATTGGACATAAAGACGGTGCCTTCTGTGCCGCTTTTGAAAACTACGCCTACGCAAATCTTGGTTATGAAGATTATCACGAACTGGGACCTGCAGAAGTTGTTTTTATGACTTCAGATGGAATTGAAATTTTGCAGAAGCCTGGCAAGGAAATGAAGATTTGTACCTTCCTCTGGATTTATTACGGCTATCCTACAGCAACTTACGAAGGTGTAAACGTAGAAGTTATGCGTTACAACTGTGGTAAATATCTTGCTATGCGTGATAAAGACTCAGTTCATCCTGATTCAGTAGCAGGCGTTCCAGATTCAGGAACAGCTCATGCAGTAGGATATGCTAACGAATCTGGTATTCCTTTCACAAGACCATTTATCAAATACACTCCAACCTGGCCACGTTCCTTTATGCCAACCAGCCAGGAACAGAGAAATCTTATTGCTCATATGAAACTTATTCCTGTACAGCCTTTAATCAAGGGGAAGAAAATTCTTTTGATTGATGACTCAATTGTACGTGGAACTCAGCTCAGAGAAACAACAGACTTCCTTTACAAAAGCGGTGCTAAAGAAGTTCATATTCGTCCTGCTTGTCCACCACTTGTATACGGTTGTAAATATTTAAACTTCAGTCGTTCAAAATCTGAAATGGATTTAATCACCAGAAGAATTATCAGAAAATTCGAAGGAGACAATGTTTCTAACGAAGTGCTTCAGAAGTACTGTAATCCAGATTCTCCAGAATACGAAAAGATGGTGGAAGAGATTAGAAAAGAACTTCACTTTACTACTTTACGCTTCCACCGTCTGGATGACATGCTTGATTCCACAGGTCTGGATCACTGTAAACTTTGTACCTACTGCTGGAATGGAAAAGAATGATAATGAAACAATGGCTTAAAAGCCATTGTTTCATTTCCGCATTTTTGCTTTCGCAAAAAGTGCTCAAAAGAAAGTCTTAAAAAGTTCTAGGAACTACTCTTCAAGATTGATACAGAAAGGTGCAGCCGGCAATAAATCTCTTGAATAGAGATTTACTGGAGCAGGATTATCTGCCCAGAGATAACGGAGTTCTATCAGAGCTCCCTGTGCCTTTGGAATTGTAACTTCAACCTGATCATCAGAAATAAGTTTTGCTGAAGCAGGAACGATATTCATCTGTCCTTTTTTTATGAACAGAGTTGAAAAACCGTAAACCTGCTTTTTCTTAGACTCAATTTCAAGATTTGCAGATTTATCCTCTACTTCATATGTAACAAGAGAAGAGTTTCCGCAATCAAAAGTAACAATAAACTTTGATTTTCCTGGTGTTATTTTCTTTACTTTTGGAGATGGAGAAATATAAGATTTACCATAAGCAACTCTTAAAGCTTCAAGTGCAGCACGTTTTCCGACGGTTGACTTTTTCTCTGGGTGTAAATCATTCCATTCACCAGCATCAATTGTAACTGCAAGGCCTGCATTTCCAGCTGCTTTTGCCGCATCAGACTGAGCCTGTCTTAAATATGCCCAGCCCATTGGTCCACAGCAGGAATCTTCTCCAACTCCATCACTCCAGTTTGGAAGCTGAACAATAACAAAAGGAAGATTGCTTGTTCCATAAATAAATTTGTGACGCCAGAGATTTATCATCTTTACCAGCATATTTTTGTATTCAACTGGATGACCAGAGTCCGATTCCCCCTGATACCAGAGTGCACCCGCAATGGCAGTCTTAAAACAAGGAGCAAGCATTGCATTATAAAGGGCAGTTGGAATCCATTCAAAGAACATTCCTGCAGGACAATCACGAACTTTTACATCAACCTTCATTTTCCATTCGCCAGACAAATCAATCTGTTCACCATCTAAAGGACAGAGAGTTTCAGAATGTTTTTCAAGGTTACGGGAAGCAACTGGCTGAACATAAATATTATCAGTAAAAAGACAATATGGTTTTTCTTCGTAGAAACGAATTTTTCCAGCCTTTGCATTTTTCTGTACATGAATTGAAATGATATTTTTTCCGGCTTTTAAAAGACCTTTTGGAACTTCATAACGTCTTGGAGGATAACAATATGGTGTAGAACCAACTTCCTGTCCATTTACATAAGTTTTATCTGCATCAATGATTGTACCAAGCCAGAGCCAGGTTTTGTGAGTTTCAAAAAGATCCAGCTGTTCCTGTGTTAATTCAATTTCTTTTTTCAACCAGATAAAACCGGCGCTATCAAAATTTTCAATAATTCCAGGAATTTTAACAGTTTCCCAACCTTCGTCAGATTCAAAATCTGGCATTTTAGATTGAGAATACAACTCGTTATTCCAGGTCATATTATCTTCTGACATTTCTTTCTGTTTAGCAGCAACATTTTCTACTTTTTCGTATACAGAAAGCTTATTTAGATATTCAGAAGCACCTATTTCTTCCAGAGACTTTTTACTCATCCATGAAGAAATTGGAGACCCACCCTGACTGGCATTAATAATACCAACAGGAACGCCCAATTCTTCAGAAAGACGTTTTGCAAAGAAATATCCAGTACCAGACATTTGTCCTAAGGTTTCAGGAGAAGCACAAATCCATTCAGGATTATCAACAGAATCACGTTCTCCATCAAATGTCCAGGCAATTGGAATTGTAATCATACGAACATTTGGATTTTCAGGCAGTTTAAATTCTTCCGGATAAGAAAATTTCATTCTTTCCATTGGCAGCTGAGCATTAGACTGACCAGAACTCAACCATACTTCTCCAACATAAACATCTGTAAAAGTAAGAGCTTCTTTTTCGGTTTTAATCTGCATTTCAAAAGGACCACCGGCTTCGCCAGGACTGAATTCAAGTTTCCAGCAGCCCTGTTCATCTGCCTGAGTGATAGAGGTTACCCCTCTAAATGTCATAATAATATCTTCATAAACATCTGCAGTTCCATAAATACAGTTAATTTTGTTTCGCTGTAGAACCATGCCAGATGCGACAATTCCTTTAACGCTAAGTTTTCCTTTCATAAGCTTCCCCTAATTTTTTATTTTTGTTTATTTATCCATTCATGCCCATAAACATGATATTTAAACCAGTCAAAATCAGAATAAAACTCTTTTGACAATATGTCACCCCCAGATTCTGCAAACATTCCAATTACAGTACCTACAAAACCACCTGCTTTTTCAGTACTTAAAATTGTAGCATCTGCTCCAGAAAAAAGAACATTTAAATTTCTTTCATCAGGGCCATATTCAAAGTTTAATTTCTGATGTTCCGCAACAACGCGAATAATCAAATTTACATCACAACGTCCACCAGTTATAACTTCTTCTGCCAGAATTTCTTCATCACCACCTGCTGTTTTTACAACCTGAAGAACTACAACTCTTCCTCTTTTTATCAGCTGTAAACGGTAGTTGAATCTTTCATTCTGGAAACAAATTATTCCGGCTTTATCATTATCATTAACAAAATGACAGGTGATATCGGTACAGGCCTCATAACTAAAACCAGTCTGTCTTCTAACCAGCATGGAAACATCACCATTTTCTGTTATTTTTTGCCCGCCATACAGTCTGAGCTTACCAGAAACTTCCCTACAATTTATAAAATCAGGATTTCTTTTACGAAGACTAATCCAGTAAGGCAAAAGTTCCGTATCATTAAAATCATCAATAACTGGAAAATCTACAGCATCTGAATCTTCGATAGAACGTTGAACCACATGGCCGCTAAGAGTATATGCATTTTCAATCATGCCTGTTTCCCAGCTAACGACTGGCCATCCATCTTCCCATTTAACAGGAACAAAAAAAGTTTCCCGTCCCATGTTGCAGTAACGCTGTTTACCTTCTCCATATGGACGAGATGCCAGACAACACATCCACCACTTATTATCAGTTGTACAAACAATATCAGCATGACCAACATAAACAACACCGGCAGAACGGCCCAGATGGCGGTGGGTTAAGATTGGATTTGCAGGATTTCCAGTCCATTCACCATCAACAGAATCGGAAGAGGCAATCATAACAGCATGATTTTGCCCGGTTCCACCTTCCGCATGAAGCAGATAATATTTTCCAAAAAATTTATAAATATGAGGACCTTCCGGCCAGATACAGTTTTTTAAAGCACCTCGCCAGATTCCTTTTGATTCCCCATAAAGTTCGCCTGTATCGGGATTAATTTTCTGAACCCAGATTTCCCAGTTTCCATCATAAGCAGGCCCTTCTGGAACAGGACGAGTGCCCGAATACCAGCAGACTCCATCATCATCAAAAAATAAAGAAGGATCTATACCATCGGCTCCTGGAATTGGAATAGGATTTGACCAGGGACCTTCTGCCTTATCAGCCACAACTATAAAATTTCCAAGTTTATCTACTTGTGTACAGATACAATAAAATTTTCCATTGTGAAAACGAATTGTTGGTGCAAAAAGTCCTCTTGAAACCCCAGCTCCGTCAAAATTAAGCTGTTCAGGACGATCTATAATATTTCCAATTTGAGTCCAGCGGATAAAATCTTTGCTTTTAAAAATAGGGAGCCCCGGGAAATATGAAAAAGAAGAATTTACAAGATAATAAACTCCATCTGCAACACAAATAGAAGGATCAGGATAAAAACCGGGTAAAACAGGATTTATGATACGGGTCGCCATAAATACGTCTCCAAATTACTTTTCTTATATCATATAAGTTTATTCCATAAAACAAATTTTTCAATCGGAATTTTTCCTATAAAAATACAAAATACTAAGAAACTTTACTATTAATTCCGATATTTAAAATGGATATGTATAACTGTCTCAAAAAGTTCAAAACTCAATTTTCTCTCTTAAAAAAACTTACAGGAGTCTTAATTTTCCTTTTTGTAAGTGCAAGTCTCTGGGCTACAGATTATTACTGGATTGGTGGAGAAAGCACTTCTGCTACCTGGGCTGACGGAGATCTGTGGAGTTTAGTTGAAGCCGGAACAAGTGCAGCGGCATATCCAGGAAACACTGACACAGCAATTATAGATGATGAAGTAACTTTTACAGATACAGTTGTCACTTGTGATGCAATCAACTCAAGTAAGGCTCTTTCTTTTTCAGGAAATTTAACATTAACTTCTGCATCAACAATTGATGGTGGATTAAATATTGGCGGAGATTTAACTCTTTCTGGAGGATTGACTTTAAACAGTGGTGATTTATCAGTTACAGGTGCTACAACAAACAACAACGCAGGAACAATTCTTATTTCCAGCGGAGATTGTATTCTGGCTGATTATACAAGTTTTGATTCAAATCCATCATCTGTGCCATTCAACACAATCGACTGTTCAGGAGTGCTCCAGGCAAGTGGTGGACAATTCCGTGGTGATATTTCTGCAGGTTCAATCACCATTAGCGGGGACGCTTCTTTTTTGGGTGCAACTCATACTATAAGTTCTACAGGAAACCAGCATTACGCAGGTGAAATTTTAGTTAATTCTTCATCTGGAAGTTTGGAACTTAGCGGATCAACCATCACTTTTAATAAAAACATACAAAGCTGGGGCTCTGACCAGAAAGCCCTGATTATTACAGGTAATGTAGTTTTTAATGCAAATGCAGGAGCAACAATCCCCTTAAAAAGTCTTTCTGTTTCTGGAACTACAACTATTTCAGGAAGTTCAATCACCACAAATGAGGGACAGACCTACACTGGTGAAGTAGAAATAAGTTCATCAACAAGTCTCATTTCAACCACAAACGACTCAATCTCTTTTAATGATGTTTTAACAATAGATAACGGAAAGACTTTAAGCTTAAACGGAAGTCCTGAAATTTCTTCTCTGGTGATGGATGGCAGTAGTCTTGCACTTTCCAATTCAGCAGATTTAATCATATCAAATCTTATTCTCACTTCTACTGGAGGGGGAGCAAGCAATAATACTTTAACAGCAGGAAGCGGTTCAATTACAGTTAGCAATGCAGCTTATTATTCGAACAATCTTACAACAAGCGGAAATGTAAGTCTTGCAGCAGGAAGCATAGGAACTTTAACTGCTGACGGAATTACCACTCTTGCTGGTGGAAGCATTTCTACTTTAGCAGTTACAGGAAGTAATTTAACTCTTACAGGAGATCTGGAAGTAACAACCCTTTCGTTAACAGGGACAGCCCTTACAAATCTTGAACTTTCAGGCTCTGGACATTCAATCATTCTGTCATCAAATCAGACTTCGGGTTCATATCTGAAAATTCCGTCTGATATTTATATAAAATCTTCTGCGGGTGCAGCTGCTGATGGAGTAACAGGCAGATATTATCAGGCAAGCGATTCAATTCCTTCTGCCGGAAGTTCGGACAACGATTATGCCACAGTTATAAAAAACGGATGGAGAATTAAATCTCTTTTACTGATGGATTACACCTGGACAGGAATTTCATCCACCGGCTGGGCAGAAAGTACAAACTGGAGTCTTGGAATTGTCCCTGGTAGCGGAGACACCGCAAATGTAGATGTAACAATTCCTGGTGGAGTTTCAATTTATCCTGTTATAAATGATAAAAACTACACCCTTAAAGATTTGACTATCGAAAATGCAGCAGAACTTTCTGTAAATGGTAAAAATCTTCAGGCAGAAAATCTGGACTGTGGTGGAAGCATCAATTTAAGTTCAGCTGAACTTGAAATAACAGATTCCATTACCGCATTTGAAGAACTAAACCTGAATGATTCAACTTTTACAAACTCAACTGGAAACAATATAAACATAAACACCCTGACCCTTGGAAGCAATGAATCAACATTAAACGCTGGAACTTCTTCAATTTCTGTAAGTAATGATATAAGTGGTGGAAAACTGGCAACTTCTGGAACTGTCTCAACTGCCGCAATGAACCTTACTTCCCTCAATGTTTCTTCCGGAACTCTTACTGCCGGAGGTGATATTGAGATTTCAGGCTCTTCACCATCTCTCACTGTAAACGGAAGTCTGGAAATGAATTCTGCTTCTTACAGTCTGACCCTCACAGGTTCTTCTTCTGACCTTCTGATTGTTTCAGGAAACGGATCAATCAGCCTTTATTCAAGTCAGATTTCGGGAGATTACATCAGCCTTGAAGGTTCTCTTTCAATTGCAAACTCAAAAATCTACACAGCAATTCACAGTCAGAATACACTTTCTACTGCTAATCCTTACAACGGATGGAACATTCTTTCCGGCGATTTAATTTATATCTGGGATGGAAGCGCATCTACTTCCCCAACACTTGCTGCAAACTGGCTGACAGACTTAGTTCCAGGTACCACTAATAATATCCTCATTCCATCACTGAGTGGTGCCTCTCCAAACTATCCAATTCTTTCTGCAGACGTTGAATACAATGAAGTAACAATTGCCGCAGATGCTCAGATAGATTTTAAAACTTACAACTTTACAGCATCTAAAATTACAAACAATGGACTTGTAAGACTTGCAGGTTCACAGACTGTAACAGCAACAACTATAACAAATGATTCAAATTCTACAGTCGAATACTACGGAACTTTGAGTGGTGGAAACTTACCTATGAAAGGAACTTCCACCTCTTTTGGAAAACTTCTTTTCTCTGA
>CAMPAL010000027.1 GCA_946631855.1 uncultured Treponema sp.
TTGTTTATGGAAAGTATGCCTGTGATGCTTCCGGAACTTTTGATAAGGCCTATGATTCTTCAGATATGTTTTTCACCCTCGATTTGAATGCCGCCTCAATCCCTTATCATTTTTCTGGTTCTATCATGCCGGAAATTATTTCCATCACCGGAGATTATGGTACAGACATTGAAGTAAGAATGCAGGATGATATGAAGATAGATGGCCATCTGAACATAAAAAGTCTTCCTGTCAGCCTGATTACTAATTCAATTATTTTTACTACAAATACAAAGTTCCATTTTGATAAAGAAAATGGTCCAGAACTTCAAATTAGTACTTTTGAAGCTGAACTGGCAGACAGTAGTGTTTCAGTAAGTCCAAAACTTGTTCTTTCTGGAAATATGACAAAATATGGTGCACAAATTGATTCTCTTGCCTATACAGATTTGTATTCTGCTCTGGTCGGTACAGCCGATTTAATGATTAATATAAATGAAGGTTTGTTTGATTCAGTAGGAATGATGGTCAATGTAAAAAATCCTATGTCGGAAGAAAGCATTGTCATAGACGGAAATATTTCTAATCCTTACCATCTGCCATTAACCAGTGAAAATCTGCTTAAATATATCTATATAAATATGCAGCTGCAGATAAATAAGTTCAGCTTGAACCGATTCGCTTTTTCTCAGAGTGAAGAAAACCAGGTTACTGCAACTTTATTTACATCTGGAACTATAGAACATCCTTATGTTTCAATTAATATTGTAGATTCTGCTTTCCTTGTCGCTTCAGATTTTATGAAACTTAATGGAAGCCTTGTTCTAGAAGACCGTGATATCGATATTAATGATTTTACATTCTCTTACAGTTTCCTCACAGTTGATTCAATAAATGCAAAAGCCTCTCTCACAGATATGAAGATGGATGCAAGTGGAAATTTAAATTGTGATTTGATGGGAAAAACTTTGTATGCACCTTTGTCTCTGACTGTAAATAATGCAATTGTTCCAAGCGGAGCTTTCCTTCCAGATTCCTTTATGGTTACTCTTGAAAGTAAAGAAATTTCTGGTTCTTTAATAAAAAAGAAATTCCCTGTCAGTTTAAATGTGCTTTATCAGGATAAGTATTTTTCAGTGTATTCTTCTGAAAATCTTGGGCTTACTGGTAGTGTTTCCAGCGAAGGGCAGGTGGAAATGAGTCTTGATATTCAGGATTTTATTTCTGCAAAAATTGATGGAAGCGTGAAGGGTACAGATATGGATCTTGATATGTATGATTGTAATGTTAATTTGAAGAAATTACTTTCATATGTCACTCTGGATGACCTGATTCATGTAGAAAAAGGGGATCTTGCAGGTATCCTCCACATTGGCGGTAATATGGATGAACCTGATTTTCTTGGTAACTTTAATATTGTCGAACCTGAATTTAAAATACCAGTTCTTTCTAAACAGAAACTTTTTACCGACTATATAAGTTTGAATTTTGTACATAACGAAATTACCCTTGAAAAAAATGTTTTCAGAACCAAAAGGGGCGAAGCTCTTGAACTGGATTTTAATATCTTCCTTAATAAGTGGCTTTTGAATCATGTTGAAGGAAATGTTAAAACTTTGAAACGAGATTTATTCCCGATAAATCTTAATACTCCAATCGTAAAGTTTAATGGTGATGTTTCTCTTGATGCTCAGGTATATTTTGAAGAACCTGTTCTGGAAGTTACTGGACGGGTTTTTGCAGAAAATGTTTCTGTCGAATCTTCCATTTCATCAATCAGTTCTTTGAGTATGTCTTCTGCGGCTATGACTGCGGATCTGCCAGAAATTAACATTAAGGCAGATCTGGATGTAAGTTTGGGAACTCATGCATCAATCAATTTTAATCCTTTGTTAAGATGTGTTTTTGTTCCTAATACAAATCTGAAATTAAAAATTGACCAGAATTCTGAACTTTATATGGTTGATGGAGAACTTAAACTCAAATCTGGGGATCTTGCTTATTTGAACAGGAACTTCTACATAAAACAGGGAGTAATTAAGTTTAATCCGGATGATATTACTAATCCTCTTGTAACTATAAATGCCGAAACCCGCGAAAAGGATTCCAGAAATCAGACTGTAAAAATCATTCTGGCGGTGGAAAATCAGTATCTTAAATCACTGGAACCTAAATTTTCTTCAATTCCTGCTAAATCTGAAAATGAAATCCGAAATCTTCTTGGTCAGATTATTGTAGCCGATTCTTCCAGCGCTTCGAATTTCCTTTTTGCAGCCTCAGATTATGCCCTGCAATCCACCGTTGTCCGTACCGCTGAAAATAAGTTGCGAGACTTACTTAATTTTGATATATTTTCTTTACGAACCAATGTATTACAGAATACTTTGAATTTAGGTTTATCTGGAAAATTAGCTAATGAAAAGCTGACAATCGGTAACTTTTTAGATAATTCAACTGTTTATATAGGTAAGTACCTGAACAGTTCAATATATGTTGATGCTATGCTTCATGTATCTTTGGAAGACAGTAGTATTAATAATATAACTTCATTCGGTTCTTTGATTTTCCAGCCAGAGTTTGGTATGGAAATGGAGTCACCATTCGCAAATATTCGTGTAAATGTTGCTCCAGACATTAATGCTTTACTAAATAATCAATTTGTACCTTCTACGTCATTAACTCTTTCGTGGAAGTTTGCATTTTGATAGGAGTCTATGATGCATCGTAAAGTGCTTTCTGTATTCTTTATTCTTTTCCTTTCAGCATTTTCATTGTTTGCTGATGAAGGAGAGTGGTACTGGAATCAGCCAATTTCAAAAATTGATTTTGTCGGATTAAAAAATGTAAAACGTTCAGAATTAAATGGTTTAATCAGTTCATATATCGATGATTTATTTACTGAAGATACATATAACGATATCCTTGACCGTCTTTATGCTTTGGATTGTTTTGAAGATATTAATCCTTATGCAAAACATGATCCAAAAAATGATACAAGTGTTCTTCTTGTTTTTGAAGTAGTTGAAAGACCTGTCGTAAAAGCTATTAACTTTGTAGGAAATACAAAAGTCCGCAATGGGGAATTACGTGAACAGATAAAGGTTAAAACCAGCGATGTTTATGTAGAAGCAAAAGTGCTGGTGGATGAAAGAATCATCAGAAATTATTATCTTTCAAAAGGATATACAGCATCAAAAGTTGAACACAGTGTTGAAAGAACTGATCAGGGAATGATTATTACCTTCAACATTACAGAAGGTGCCAATAACATTGTAAAAGAAATAAACTTCTCTGGTAATACAATTGTATCTGCAAGAACCCTTAAGTCAAAACTTGAACTTAAAGAAAATGGTTTTATGAAGAGTGGTGCATATCAGCCTGCAACTCTTGAAAAAGATAAACAGACTGTCCTTGCATATTACAGAGAGCATGGTTATGCAGATGTAAATATTCTTGATGTAAAAATTGATACTGCTTATAACGAAAGTAAACAGAGAAATGAATTAACACTTACTTTTATTATTCAGGAAGGCTTCCAGTATAAATATACAGGCATGAATCTTTCTGGAAATGAAATTTTTACAGAAAAAGAACTTATTCCAATGCACAAATTAAAGATTGGTGCTACTTATAATGAAACAAAATTTCAGGAAGATTTGAACAGTATTCAGAGTGTTTATTATGAAAACGGATATATGTCCAACGGCTTTGAAGTAATTCCTGTAAAAGATTCAGATCGTCATGAAATTTCTTTTGATGTAACAGTTACAGAACGTGAAAGAAGTCATATTGAAAATATCATTATTAAAGGAAATTCAAAAACTAAAGATTATGTAATCCGCCGTGAAATTCCTATTGAAGAAGGAGATGTTTTCTCAAGAGATAAAATTATCAATGCTATGAGAAACCTTATGAACCTGCAGTACTTCTCAAGCGTTATTCCAGAACCTCAGCAGGGTTCAGAAGAAAATCTTGTTGATCTTGTTTTGTCAGTTGAAGAACAGTCTACTTCAATGTTCCAGTTTGGTATGACATTCTCTGGTGTAACAGATCCTAATCAGCTTCCAATTTCTCTGTTCCTTAAGATTCAGAATTCAAACATTTTTGGTGAAGGAAAATCAATTTCTGCTTCAACAACTATTTCAAACACAGAACAGTCTTTGAGTTTTACTTATGGACAGAACTGGCTGGGAAATCTTCCAATTTCTCTCACCCAGTCTTTGACTCTTTCTCATGAAAATGCAACAGGTCTTGTAAACTTCTTTGAACCTGATATGACTCTTAATCAGAGAGGATATTATTTGAATTATCAGGGATGGAGTGCAAGTTTAGGAACAGGACTTGCAAGACGTTTTACTTATGACTATGCAATTCTGTCATTGTCAGGTGGTATTAGTAATAGTTTGAATAATAACCAGTATGATGAAGGACTTTATGTTCCTGTTGATACAAGCATTTCGTCTTATGCAAATCACTGGGGTATTACAAATTATATTTATACAGGTGTTTCTGTTGATAACCGTGATATCAGTTATGAACCTACAAAAGGATGGTTCGCAAGTCAAAACTTCACCTGGTACGGACTTATTCCTGGTCTTGAAAAAGAATTCTTCCTCAGATCAGATACAAAACTTGAAGGATATTTAAAAGTTCTTGATATTCCATTTACAGATAATTATTCTTTCACCGCCGTTCTTGCTGCATACTCTGGTTTGTCTGTACTTTTCCCAACAACAACAGGAATTACAGATTCTCATAAACTTTATATTGATGGTATGTTTAATGGTCGTGGTTGGATTGATAATTACAAGATTAATAAAGGACTTGTTTTGCTTTCAAATAAACTTGAATTAAGAGTTCCAATTGTACCTGGAATTATTGGTGTTGACGGCTTCTTCGACTTTGCAGCAGTAAAATCATCATTCAATGCAATTTCGACTTTGAATCTTAATGATTTCTACTTCAGTTTTGGTCCTGGTGTAAGATTCCTGGTTCCTCAGTTCCCGTTGCATTTGCTCTTTGCATTTAAGTACAAGTATGAAAATGGAGTTCCAAAATTTGATTCAACATCTCCATTCCAGTTTGTTCTTTCATTTAATATAACAAACCACTAATATTAGTTAAGGAAGGTTTTTTATGAATAAGAAAATAAAGATTTGTATAGCATTTTTACTATTTACTTGTTTTGCAGGCATTCCTGTTTTCTCTCAGCAGATTACAAAATTTGGTGTAGTTGATACAGCAAAAGTATATGAAGCCTATTTCAGAAATACAGCTCCAATCAGAAACTATGAAAATAAAAGAGCTGAATTTCAGGCTGAAATTAACAAACAGACAGAAGAATTGAGAAAATTACAGCAGAAAAAGCTGGATTATGAAAATAAAGGTAATGATTCTGCTGCATTAAAAACAGAAGCTGAAATTACTAAAAAGAAGGATTACCTTACAGAATATACAAATGCAAAGAATGTAGAACTGGAATCTATGCAGAAATCTTTGCAGAATTCAGATGAATTTTATAAAAAACTTTATAACACTCTTTCAAGAATAGCAGAAAGTGGTGGATATAGTATGATTTTAAGTTTACAGGATTCAAACTCTATTTTGTGGTATTCTTCTTCAGTTGATGTAACTCAGCAGGTTATTTCAGAGCTTGGATTATAATGGCAGAAGAAGAAACTCTTACCCCGATGATGATTCAATATCGGGGTATAAAAGAAAAGTATAAAAACGAAGTTGTTTTTTTCAGATTAGGTGACTTCTACGAGATGTTTAATGATGACGCCGTAGAAGTTTCTCGTCTTTTAAATCTAACACTTACACATAGAGCACAACAGCCAATGTGTGGAATTCCATATCACGCTGCAAAAATCTATATTGCAAGACTTTTACGATTTGGTAAAAAAATTGTAATTTGTGAACAGGTTGGGGAAATTCCAAAAGGTGGAAAAGGAATTGCTGAAAGAAAGGTTGTAGAAATTATTACACCTGGAACTGCAGTTGAATCTGAATATCTTGATGGAAATAAAGCTAATTATCTGGCAGCTCTTTCTATAACAAAAGGAAGATGTGGTTTTGCCTTTATTGATGTAACAACGGCTTCTTTCAGGGCAACTTCCTGGCCTGCTTCAAAAATGTCCGAGAATTTTGGAAAAGAGTTGAATAGAGCCTGTCCCCGTGAAATTCTTTTACCTTTATCATTAAAAACAAATCAGGATATACAGAGCGTTCTTTCTTCCTATGGAGATATGTCTGTTTCTTATTATCCCGACTGGGATTTTTCATCAGAGCTTTCGTATAAAAAACTGTGCGGACAGTTTCAGACAGCCAGTTTGAAGGCTTTTGGTCTTGAAGAAACTTCTGCAGAAATTGTTCCTGCCGGTTTCCTTTTAGACTATCTTGAAAAAACTACAAATTCTAAAATTCCTCATATCAATTCAATCCGGATTTATTCTGACAATGAATATCTTATGATGGATGATGCTTCCCGAAGAAATCTTGAAATTACTGAAAATATGAGGGATGGAAGCAGTCAGTTTAGTCTTTTTTCATGTGTGAATTATACAAAAACAGCAATGGGAAGTCGTCTTTTACGTAACTGGCTTCTTTTTCCGCTTACAAATTTAACTCAGATTGAAAACAGACAATCACATATTTCCAGTTTTTATGAAAATCGTACGCTTTTAGAAAAAACAAAAAATGATTTAGCACAAATTCTTGATGTAGAAAGACTTGCCGGCAGAATTGCAATGGAAAAAGCTCATGCAAAAGATTTACAGGCTTTAAGGGTAAGTCTGGAATCCTGGTGCAGGGTAAAAGATTATCTTAATCAATATGATTTTTCATTTGTTTCTTCTGAAGAAGCTCAAAAAATTATTGAATTGATTTCAAATTCGATTCTTGAGGATCCGGCAACTTCTCTTACAGATGGTGGAATTATTAAAGCTGGCTGGTCTAAAGAGCTGGATCACTGGCGTCAGGTTCACGATAATTTTAATCAGGTTCTTGCCGAATATGAGGCGGAAGAAAAAGAAAAAACAGGTATATCTACATTAAAAATTAAATACACCAATGCTTTTGGTTACTTCATTGAAGTTAGTAAGGGAAAACTTTCTTCTGTCCCTTCTCATTTTATAATGCGTCGTGCTTTAGTTAATGGTGACCGTTATACAACAGAAAAATTACAGTCTCTTGAACAGGATTTGAACGAATCGTCTACAAAGATTCTTGAACTTGAAAGGGATCTTTTTGTAGAAATCAGACAGTCTTTACAGAATTTTATTCCTTATCTTTTACAAATTTCTGATGAGATTGCCAATACCGATGTTGCGGTTTCTCTTGCCCAGGCAGCAATAATTCATAAGTGGGTAAAGCCTGAAATTGAAGATTCTACAATTTTTGATATAAAAGATGGACGCCATCCGGTGGTGGAAATGAATCTTCCAACTGGAGAATTCGTTCCAAATGATTCTTTCTTATCTGCTGATGATAAGGAGTTGCCTTCTTTTGCCCTTATAACAGGTCCTAATATGGCAGGTAAATCGACCTATCTTCGTCAGAATGCTTTAATTGCACTTTTAGCACAGACCGGTTCTTTTGTACCTGCTTCAAAAGCAAGAATTGGTATTGTTGATAGAATTTTCTGTAGAGTTGGAGCTTCTGATAACCTTGCAAAAGGTGAATCAACTTTCCTTGTAGAAATGATTGAAACAGCCAATATTCTTCATGCCGCAACCAGAAAATCACTGGTAATTATGGATGAAGTAGGGCGTGGAACTTCAACAGAAGATGGACTTGCAATTGCCAGAGCTGTCTCAGAATGTCTGCTCGATACAATAGCATGTAAAACTTTCTTTGCAACTCACTATCATGAACTTTCACGAATGGAACACCCCAGATTAAAAATGTTGTGCATGGATGTTCTTGAACAGGATGGTTCTGTAGTTTTTCTTAGAAAAGTCAAAGAAGGTGTAACAGAAAATTCTTATGGAATTCATGTTGCAAAACTTGCCGGAGTTCCTCAGCCTGTAATTGATAGAGCCAGACAAATTCTTTCATACATTCAGTCTGCAGCCGCTGAAAATCCTTTGTCTTTTGAACATATTCCTCAGCCAAAAAAAGAAGAACCTGTTCAATATACAACTCCAGGTCTTTTTAGTGATGAAGAAATAATTATTTCAGAAATTCTTTCTGTAGATCTTGATAATATGACTCCGATGAATGCCTTGCAGACCATCTCCAGATGGAAAAAAAGTCTTTCCGGACAATAAAATTTTTCATTTTCATTTCCTTTTTTAAACACTTTTGTACAAAACTATATATGTGAAGAATATATATTTTTGTATCAAGGACAAACTCGTTCTTTTAATCAGATGTTTCTATTCTTTTTTGTCGAATGGAAAAAGATGTTTTATCTGTAATAAAAGGACTCTTCTTCTGCCTGTGTGTGCTTCTTGTATCACTCATTATTTTGATGTGGAAAAAGCTCTTTCTGTAAAAAGATGTCGTGTGTGTGGGAAAGAATTGCTTTCGACTCAGGAAACATGTATGAAGTGCAGGGAAAATCCTGTTATTTTTCATTGCGATTATGTTTTGCCTTTGTTTTCTTACAGATTATGGAACAAGGAACTTTTGTTTCACTGGAAGATTGAGGGGAATCGGGTTTTATCAAATTTTTATGCAGGACTTATAAGAGATACTCTTTTAAAACTTGGTAAAAAAGTGATAGTACCTGTTCCTCCCAGAAAAGGGAAAATTCAAAAAAAAGGCTGGGATCAGATTGAAGATTTGTGTGTCTTTCTTGAGAAGAAATATGGTTTTCAGGTTTTAAGGCTTTTAAAAAGATGTTCTGTAAGACAGCAGAAAAAATTAAACAGAATGGAAAGACTTGAAAATATGAAAACTGCGTATTCATTGGTTTCACAAAAACAATTAAAAAGGGAACTGAACAAGAATAAAGGTTTACTGCCTGCTGAAGTTTGTCTTTTAGATGATGTGTGTACGACTGGCTCAACACTTGAAGCCTGTGCACAAATCCTTAAGGCATATGGAATTACAAAAGTTGGGGCAATTACTTTATTTATTGTGGATTAGTTTCTAAAGGAGGTTTATTTCTAGTAAGTTTGCATTGCAAAACATGGAATTTCAGAGTATTATTAAATAACTGAATTTAAGGAGAATTTATGGCAACTGAATCACAATTTCAATTAGTTACATTTCATCTTGGTGAAGAATTATATGGCGTAAACATTATGGATGTTAAAGAGATTGTAAGACTTCAGAATGTTCGTGTAATTCCTAATGCACCATATTATGTGGAAGGTATTATTAATCTTCGTGGAGAAATTATACCTATTATTGATTTGCATAAACGTTTTAAGATTCAAGCTGTTTCAAGAACAGAAGATATAGAAATGGATGGTGGATTTATTATTCTTAGTATTGAAGGTAACAAGATTGGTATTATTATTGATAAGGTAGAAAGAGTTGTTACTGTAAAAGCTGAAGAAATAAAAGAGCCTCCTCAGATGTTGAGCGGTATTGGCACCGAATATATTGAAGGTGTTGTTCGTGAAGATTCTGGATATCTTATTATGTTGAATATTCACAAATTGTTTAATGCTAAAGAATTACAGAAAATTATTGAAATGCAATAATGATACAGACATACAGTACAACTATTCGTAGAAAGGAAATGGATGCTGTATTGACTTGTATGGTCGATGAAAAAATTGGTCCAGGCGAGTTAAATACAAAACTCATTCAACAGGTGAAAGAATTTATAAAATGTGATGGTGCCGTTGCTCTTAGAAGTCCTTCCATTGCTTTAAAATACGCTTTAAAGTCTATTAATTTAGAAGTTTCCTCAAAGATTATGATTTCTGCTTTGGCTCCGGCCTGGCAGTATCAGTCTGTGCTTGATCTTGGATATGAACCTCTGGTTCTTGATGTAGATGAAGCAAGCGGACTTGTTACACCAGAAATTGTTGCTGAAGGAATGAAAAAAGGTGGAAAACTTTTGCTTTTACATGAAACAGAAGGTATTCTGCCAGATTTTAAAGGAATAAAGGAACTTCAGATTCCTGTTATTGAAGATATTTCTCAAAGTGCCGGTGCTTCGGTTCCTGTTCTTAATGAGGATGGAAGTCCTACACAAGACAGAAAAGCTGCCGGAAATTTTGGTGTTTTTACTATTCTTGGTCTTGAAGAAAGGGATGTAATTACTTCTGGTGGTGGAGCAGTTTTGATTGCTTCTGGAAGAAGAGAGTGGCTGGTTCTCAAACACTTTGTAGATGAAGCTCCTCTTACAGATTTGCTTCCTGATATTAACTGTGCTCTTGCCTGGGTAGAATTAAAAGAATATCCCCGAAATGAAAAGACAAGAAAAGAATTGTATACTATGTTTAATCAGGCTTGTATGATTGGACGTCATAAGACTTTTGCTAGAGAAATGGAAAATGGCTCAACTATGTGCTCATTCCCTCTGATTCTTTCTAGTGCTTATAAAGACGTAAAACAATATGCTGCTAAAAAAGATATAGAAATACAGTTAGCTTATGATAATTCTGTGATTGCTTTGCATGATGAATTGGCTGAGGAGTGTATACACGCAAAATCTTTGTATTTAAGATGTGTACACATTCCTCTTTATCCACGCTTAACACATGCAGAAAGTGCGAAAATAGTAAAGATTTTGAGTACACTGCCTTAAGTATTAAGGAAATCATGAAAAAAGCTTTAATAATTATTAATGTCAGTAAATCTGAATCATTGGATTTAGCCCAGAAGATAAAAAAGTTTCTTTTGGGTAAATCTATTGAAGTAGATTTTATAAGTTTTGACGGATTCTGTGATAATATCAGTTTTGACGGTTATGACTTTGTGGTAACTCTTGGCGGTGATGGAACTGTTTTATACGCTGCCAGAAATGCTGTAACACTGGGAATTCCTGTTTTTCCTCTTAATTTAGGTCAATTTGGTTTTATAGCTTCAGTACAGCCTGATGAATGGGAAGAAAGCCTGGAAAAGTTTTTGAACAATCAACTGCCTTTTGAAGAAAGGTTTTTAATTAAAGTTGATGTTTATAGAGATGACAAAATTGTTTATTCTTCTTTAGGGTTAAATGATGCTGTCATATCTGCAAATACCGCTGCCACAACTATCTCGCTTCTGGTTGATTATGATAATTCTCTTTTGTGTAAATTGAATGCTGATGGAGTAATTGTATCAACATCAACTGGTTCAACAGCTTATTCTGTATCTGCTGGTGGTCCAATTTTAGATACCCACTTAGATGCAATGGTTATGACCCCTTTGAACTCTTTTTCACTTTCCAGTCGTCCTATTGTTTTAAGTACAGACGGACTTTTGACTATTAAGATTGAACCTGGACGTGCAAAAGAATTACGTATTTCGGTAGACGGACAGGAACCTGCAAAACTGTTTATTGGAGATAAAATCACAATCACAAAATACGATAAAAAGGTAAAACTTATTTCCTGCACAAGGGAAAAATTCTATAATGCCTTACGTTCTAAATTAAGCTGGTCAGGAGGTCCACATGCTTGAGGATTTAACAATTAAAGATTTTGCACTGATTGATTCTGACTATTTAGAATTTACAAAAGGTTTTACAGTTCTTTCTGGTGAAACTGGTGCGGGAAAATCAATTTTAATAGGGGCTTTATCTTTTTTGCTTGGTGGAAAAGCAGAAGTAAGTCAGATTAGGGCAGGAAAAACAGAAGCTTCTGTAAGTGGAACTTTTCTGATTCCTGAGGGAAAAATTAGAGAAGGACTTACTGCTGAAGATGAACCTTATAATGCCAGAGAATGGTTATTTCTTCATGGTATAGAAATTGAAAATAACAGAGTTTTACTGAGACGTTTTATTAGAGATTCCGGAAAATCTGCAGCATGGATTGATAATACACCAGTGACAAGAAGTGATTTATCTGATTTTTCATCATTTTTAGTTGATATTCATGGACAGCATGAACATCAGTCTTTACTGAAAGTGTCAGAGCATAGAAAATTTCTAGATGCAAGAGCAGGTATTCTTGAAGAAGTTGAAAAGTTCAAATCTTTATATGCAGAACTTGTTTCAAAAAGAAAGCAGCTGATGGCATATTCCATGTCAGACAGTGACCGTCTTAGAAAACTTGATATGATGAATTTTGCTGTAAAAGAAATTTCTGAAGCAAAACTCAAGCAAAATGAAGACCTTGAACTGGAAGATGAACAGTCACGACTTTCTTCTTTTGAAAAGATATATTCTGATGTTGAATCAATTAATTCGGTTTTAGGAGATTCTGAGACATCTGTAATCAGTCTTTTGAAAAAAATTAAAAGAGATTCTGCACATATCTGCGAAATGGACAAGTCTGTTTCTGAACTGGATCAGAGACTTGAATCTGCATTTTATGAACTTTCAGATATTGCTCAGGAATTTCAAACATATCAGGATAAATTAATTTTTGATCCAAAACATTTACAGGCTGTAGAAGACAGACTTTCGTTAATTTATGGACTTAAAAAGAAATACGCTTCATCGGTAAATGCTCCATTGTCAGAAGTTTTTGAGTTTTATGAAAAAGCTCAGGCATTTATCGATGAAAATGGTGAAGGTAATAATTTTAAGGAAAAACTGGAAGCCGAGATAAAAGTTCTGGAAAAGGAAGTTCTGCAGCTTGCAGATAAACTTTCTGAAAAGAGAAAGGCAACTGCTCAAATCCTTAATAGCGAAGTAGATCAGATTCTTTCAAAATTGGGAATGGGTGGAACAAAGTTCCAGGTAAGCCTGACTCAAAAGCCTGGTTCTGATATTGAACAGACTTGTGGTCCTTATGGAAAAGATAATGTCGAGTTTTTAATTTGTGCTAATCCTGGAAATCCTTTGCAGCCTCTTGCTAAAATAGCCTCGGGTGGTGAATTATCCAGAGTAATGCTGGCTCTTAAGACTATTTTTGCACAGACTGATTCTGTAGAAACCCTGATTTTTGATGAAATTGATACGGGAATTGGTGGCCAAGTTGCAGTAGATGTTGGTGCTCATTTGAAACAACTGGCAAAAAATCGTCAAATTTTCTGTATTACACATCTAGCGAGCATCGCAGTTTATGCCGATAATCAGATAAAGATAGAGAAAAGTGTCTCTGGTGAGATTACTTCCTCAAATGTTTATGTGGTTGAGGGTGAAAATCGTGTTCGGGAAATTGCACGAATGCTTTCTGGTGATTCTGATACAGAACAATCCCTTCAACACGCAAGAACGCTTCTTTCTAAATATAGCAATATATAAAGGGGTATCTTATGTCCAAAATTTCAGAAGAAACAAGGCTCCATTTTAGCGAAGTTGTAAAACCTTATGAAGAAAAAATTAAGGCAACACTTGCTAAAGAAAAAACAATGCTCAATGGTATGCACAAAGGTGATATTGATTATGAAAATAAAAAACTTATCCTTTGTGAAGATATGATTTATGTTGCATCGTTATATATGGCCGTAAATTCTCTTTCCTGGAAATTAATGGAAGTTAAAAATAATGATTCATTAAATGATGCCCGTAAAATTTTATATAAAGCAATTATTTATCTTGAAGAAATTGTAACTGATGGAATTGATGTTCCTTATGCAGATTTGACAGATAATCTTGAAAAAATTAAAAATGTTCCTATCGTCAGAAGATACACAATTGTAAGAAAATTAGGTCTTGCAATCAGTCTTTTGAAGGATGCTTTTGGTGATAACAGTAAGTGGAGATGGTCTTTCGTTGAACTGGAAGGCCGTTTTACCACTGTTTCAAAAAATCTGATTGATATGAAAGCTTGTGTGAAAGATTATTTTGATCCTCGTTCAGAGTTTTATGAAACAACTGTTTTATATATCAGATTAATTTCAAAATTATTGAATGATTCTGCCACTGCATATCGTGATAAGTATGAAACTTCAACCAGACGTATTGATGATATGCGTAATGGAATAAAATATCTTCTGGCTCTTAGAAAACTTGATATTGCTATTGGAAATACAGGCCAGGCTGAAGAAGTAAAGAAAAAGGCCCTTGTCTGGAAAGACAAAATGGATGCTGACCATAAGGCCGGCTTAAGTAATTAATTTATCTTCATGGAATTATAATGGAAAAAGATCTCGCATTGAAAATCTTTGAAGGTTTTTCTATACAAAGATGGAATGACCTTATACGTCCTTTTGATTTAGTTGAAATGGACAAAGCCGGTGAAAAAATGGTTCTGGCTTATATAATCGGAAAATACGAAGAGCATAAAGGAAATAAAATTGACTGGAAATGGATGATTTATGCTTCTTTGTTTGATCTTTTAAGAAAAATTTCTCTTTGTGATATTAAAGCACCTGTTCAGCAGATGTTAAAACGAGAATTTTCTGAAGAATACATGAGATTAAATGAATGGGTTTTAAATCAGTATAAGGGAATGATTACTGATAATAAACTTTTTTCTGAATTTACAATTTATACTGGTCAAAAAGCTGGTTCTTTCAAACTGCCAGAAAAATTACAGAGAACTTTGATGGTTTATAATGCCGCACATAAATATTCAACCATTCGTGAAATGGAAATGATTGCTGTGGTGAATGAACCAGCCCGTCTTGCCGCAATAAAAACATCCCTGGAAAATGAAATACAACAGTATCTTGAGCTTGAAGGATTGCAAAAACTTATGACTCATCAGAAAGCTTTTGATTTTCTCCTTAAAATTGAACAGCTTCGTTTCCAGACAAGATGGAATCAGACTCCAAGAGTTCCTGCTTCTTCTGTGCTTGGCCATTGTTTTTATGTTGCAATTATGACTTTGCTTTTGGGAAGAGAATCTAATCCTGATATGTGCGATCAGAGGGTGGTGAATAACTTTTTCTGTGCTCTTTTTCATGATTTACCTGAATCTGTAACAAGAGATATCATTTCTCCGGTAAAACAGGCCACTGATGATTTACCTAACATTGTTAAGAAGATTGAGGATGAAATTGTGAATAAAGAGCTTGTTCCATTGATGGAAGATTTTTATGTTGATGAAATTATCTATTACACCAATGATGAATTTTCCAACCGCATTCAGAAAGATGGAAAAGTAGAAACTGTTTCATGGGAAGATTTAAATACCAAATATAATTCAGCAGAATTTAATCCGATTGATGGAAAACTTGTCCGCATATGTGATCATTTTTCTGCCCTGATGGAAGCTGATATTTCAATGAAACATGGAATTACTTCGGTACACCTTGAAACGGGTAGAACTGCAACTCTAAATCACTATAAAAAAGGTGAAATTATAAGCGGAATAAACGTAAATGAATTTTTCAATAAAATCATTTTCTAATAATTGTCTTTATAAATTTTGCCGATAATAATTTTATGAAGAAATATTTACCTAGAAAATGTATCAATTTTATCTCTTTGTTTTTTATCTTATCAATTTGTGCATTTGCTGATTCAAGTTATAAGGTTAATAAAGGTGATACTCTTTATTCTATAAGCAGAAAATATCAGATTACCGTAGCGGAATTACGAGCTGCTAATAATTTATCTGAAAATGATGTACTAAAAGCTGGTCAAAAACTTATTATTCCTGAAGCTGATATTAGTACAGCCGCTGCATTATCAACAAGTAAGAATGCAAATTCTTCTGCAAATGTAAGTAATACAAAGACAACTGTAATTGAAGTTCAGAAAGGTGATACTCTTTATTCAATCAGTAAAAAATACGGACTTTCTGTCGCTGATTTACTTGCAATTAATAATCTTGATTCTTCAGCTGTTATAAAAGTTGGTCAGAAATTAAAAGTAAAATCAAATGAAGAAAATACTGCAAAAAAAGATAATTCTAATACAGAAAAAACAACTGTAATAAACGTTACAGAAAAAGTGCCTGATACCAGAACATATGGTAATACATTCACAGCTGATTCTAGTACAAAATGGCCAGTATCAAATCCAAAAATCACTCAGGTGAAAGGAAAAATTTCTGGAGTTCAGCTTTCTGCTAAAAAAGATGAAAATGTTCTTTGTATTCATGAAGGAACTGTAATGTATGTTGGAACTTACAGAGGTTTTGGTCAGGTTGTATTTGTTCAATCTAAAACAGGATTAATTTATGCATATACAGGCCTTTCTACAGTAAAAGTTAAGAAGGGTGAATATGCTGTTTCTGGTGCTGAATTAGGAAAAGCTGGAATTGATTCTCTTACAGGAAATTCTCAGATAACTTTTATGGTTTTCCAGAATGGACAGCCAATAGATCCAGGAAAAGCTCCAAGAAGTTAGAATCTATCCGGATTAATACAAAGTTTAAAAATTTCCATGCAGGTTTTTGCATCATCAAGGGCTCTGTGAGAAGAGCCTTTATTTATTTTAAATGCATCTGCAAGAAAGTCTAATTTATATTTAGAAAATTCTGGAAATCTTTCTCGTGATAGTTGAAGTGTATCAATAACTTTATTGTGTGTAACTGGAAATCCGCAATTAAGGCATTCTGCATTCAGAAAGTTAAGGTCAAACTGAGCGTTGTGGGCAACCAGAATTGTATTTTTGATAAAATCCAGAAAATTACCCAGGTGCATATTTAGTGGATCTGCAGAATCTACCATAGCCTGTGTTATATGTGTAAGATTGATTATGAAAGGTGAAAGAATCTGGTCTGGATAAAATAGATTCGTCCAGGTTGAAATAGGGCCGTTTTTTGTAAATTTTACGGCACCTATTTCGATTATCCTGCCAGTGGTAGGAGTAATTGTTGTTGTCTCCGTATCAAAGGCAGTGAAGACTGCACCTTCTTCATAAAGTTTGTACAGTCTTCTGTAATCAGTAAGTTTCTTATTTGGATGCTGCATCGATAATCTTCTGAATATCAGCAGTAATTCCGTTACAAAGCTGACCTGCTTTTACTTTTGCATCTGCTAACCATGCATCAGTTCCATTTCCTGCTGGTACCATAGAGTTGATGTAGAACTTGATTTTTGGTTCTGTTCCAGATGGTCTTGCACTTACGATTGTTCCGCTTTCAAGGTAGAACTGAAGTACATTGCTCTTTGGAAGTTTTGGATCGTTCAAGAGGTCGCGAACTTTTACAACCTTTTCTCCACCAAGGCTTGCAGGAGGATTCTGACGCATAGAAGACATCATGTTCTTCATTGTTTCTTTTCCTGTCATACCTTCGAAGTTCTGTGAAATTGCACGGTCTTCAAAGTATCCGAATTCCTTCCACATATCATCAAGGTGTTCAAGAAGACTCTTTCCTTCAGAACGCCAGTAAAGAATCATTTCGGCACACATTGCAGCTGCAGAAACACCATCTTTATCCATAACTTCTTTTTCAACTTTGTAACCGTAACTTTCTTCAAGACCGAATACATAGTTGTAAGAACCGTCTTTTTCAAATTCATCTTCAATAGCGGCAATCCACTTGAAACCTGTAAGACAATCAAGCATTGTAACACCGTATTTTTTACAGATGTAATCGCCGAATGGTGAAGTTACGATTGAACGGATACAAGCTGGTTTTGCTGGCATTTTGTTGAATTCTTTGCGTGAACGGAAAACATAATCCATAAGGAGAGCACCCATCTGGTTTCCTGAAAGAAGTACCCAGTTTCCGTCCTTGTCTGGGAATGCTGTTCCGAAACGGTCTGAGTCAGGGTCAGTAGCCATAAGTCCATCAGCATTTTCTTTTTTAGCCAGTTCAACTGCCATTTTAAGTGCTGGTTTTTCTTCTGGGTTTGGCTTTTCTACAGTTGGGAAGTTTCCATCTGGTTCTCTCTGTTCTGGAACTGTAATAACTTTGAGTCCAAGATCTCCAAGAACTTTTTCTACGTGCATAGCACCAGTTCCGTGGAGTGGAGTATAAACAATGCGAACATCTTTTGCTTTTGCCTTGATAAGATCTGGGCGGAAAAGCTGATTTTTACACATGCTCCAGAATTTTTCATCAATTTCTTTATCGATAAGAACAAGTTTTCCTGAACTGATAGCTTCTGTTCTTGTCATTGTTTTTACTTCTGTAACTTTGTTTACTTCTTCAATAATTCCTACATCATGTGGTTCAATAACCTGAGCACCGTTATCCCAGTAAGCTTTGTAACCATTGTATTTTTTAGGATTGTGTGATGCTGTAACTACAACACCAGTCTGAGCTTTTAATTCTTTAATTGCATAAGAAAGTTCTGGAGTTGGACGGAGGCCTGAGAAAAGATAAGCCTTAATTCCGTTTGCAGCAAAAATTAAAGCTGTAGCTTCTGCGAAAACATCAGAATTGTTGCGGCTATCATATGCAACAACTGCACTTAAAGTACCGTTCTTTGCTTTTTCTGGGAATGCTTTAATAACATAGTTTGCAAGTCCCTGGGTTGCTTTATTAATTTCGAGGGTGTTCATGCGGTTTGTACCACCACCCATAATTCCACGAAGTCCACCAGTTCCAAATTCAAGAGTCTGATAGAATCTGTCTTCGAGTTCTGTGTAATCTTCCTTTTTAATAAGTTCTTCTACTTCTTTGCTGAATCTTTCATCTTTTTCTGCAGCAATATATTCTTTTGCACGCTTTAAGATTTCGGTCTTATCCATACTATAAGTCTCCTTTTGTGGTTTAAAAAGTATAATAAATTTAAAGACATTATTAAAGTACAATTAAATACTTTAATTTTCTTTTTGAGTACTTTTTGTTTAGTAAAAATGCATTAATATAACAGAGATGTTGCGTTATATTTTATCAGCAGCCTGAATAAGTTTTGTTTCCCATTCAAGCAGGGCTTTTTCCATTTCAGGATTGTTGCCTTTTACATCACACATAATTCTGAATACAGGTTCTGTACCGCTTCCCCGCATCCAGATAAATGCTATTGATGTTTCAGACTTATCTTTAAGAAGAATTTTTAATCCGCCTTTTCCTGAAGTTGAAAAATCTTTTACATTTCGGGTTTCTTTTGTGCCGTTTGTAATTACTGCTTCCCAGCTGTTGATTCCATATTTCTTTTCAAGTTCAGGCGCTTTTTCTTTCCAGGATTTTTCAAATTCTTTCTGAAAGTTTGCCTTTAATTTTGCATGATCATTGGATTTTACATGGAGTACAGCTCTTGGTTCTGAAACTCCAGTTGTTGTGTAGACTGGTAATGTTGAAAGAACATCTGTTAATGTAAAATCTTCCTTGAATTTTTGACCAGATTTTTCACACCACATCTGGAAGAGACCGTTTTCTCTCATACCAAGCAGTTTGATGATTGCAAAAACTGTATTTAACGGGTCTCGTACAGCTGCAGGATAGGTGATTGTTCCACCGTTTGAACCTTCTCCAAGAATTCTGACTGTATATCCTTCTGCACGTTTTTCTTTTGCAAGATTTACAACATTTGCTTCACCAACTTCGGCACGGAAAACCTGGGCTCCAAGTTTTTTTGCAATTTCTTCAATACGCATAGAAGTTGGACAATTGACTGCAACTGCTGCCTTAAAATCTTTTTCATCACCATGCTGCCAGATGGAGTAGGTGAGTTCAGAAAGTACAGAAAGACTGAAAACTTCCTGTGCTTTAAGAATGACTGCTTTTTTTGCTTTATCATCCCAGTAAACAATGTTTCCCCTGTCACCATCACAATCTGGCATATAGCCAAGAACAACTTCTTTATGCCCCTGGGCCTGCAGTCTTTCCATTTCAGCTGCAACATGAACCAGGTTTTCTGCTTCTGGAATTATTTCGTGTACAATTTCATTATCATTTATTGAGTAGAAATTGATATTATGTTCATTGAAAAAGTCTTTATCTATACAGCGGTGTCTTGAACTTCCGTTAAAATCACAGACAACTCCAATTGGATTTGTTGCTATAAAGGTATCCAGCATTCCAAAGAAATCCTGCTGATATTCTTTATTTTCTGTACCAGTGATTGTTTCATTTATAAAGTTTTTGTAGGCATTTAATGCATTGTATTTTGAACTGTCAGAAACATCGTATACTTTTTTAAGTTCAGAAGTAGTGCAGGAATATGCAAGTTTGTATGCTTCTTCAAGAGATTTTTCATCATTTAATCTTTCTGTAAAGTCTTTAACAAGTTTAGCATTTTCTGTGCCGTTTAAAACGCCGCCATCATTTGTACCAAACTTAATTCCATTGTGACCGATTGGATTATGACTTGCAGAAATATATATGAAGCCATCAAGTTTTTTTGCATAAGCCATAATTTCTGGAGCTGATGTTACTGCTGAATATTGGATGATAGCACCTTTTTTAATAAGAGCACGAATCATTGCGTCTGCAATTGCAGGACCTGTAGGACGGGTGTCTATACCTAAGGATATAACAGGTATTTCTTGACCACTGATTTTTTTTATGTAATCAAAAAATACGTTTGCTGCAGTTACAGCAATTTTTTTATCATTTTCACTGATTTCTGGATTTCTATCCTGTTCATCGCCGGAAATGGCAAATACTTTTCTCCAGCCAGATGCTGATAAAATCATTTTGTGTTCCAATATTATCCTCCACCTTTTGATTAGATAATTCTATCACGATTGCTTTTTTTTAACAAATTTTCAGAAAAAGTGTAGAAACCTATCAAAAAAGTAGGTAAAAGTATTGACTATTTTTTTTTATCAATCTATAAATATTCAACGTTTGAAAACAAAGGAGAAATATATGAAAAAAACTTCTAAAATTGTATTGATTGCATTAGCACTCGTTTCATTCTTAAGCTGCAATGTATCAAAGAAAAACACAAAAACAATCACTGTTGGAGCAACTCCAGAACCTCATGCTGCAATCTTAAATCTTCTTGTAGATAATATGAAAGATAAAGGATTTACATTAAAAGTTCAGGAATTTACAGATTATGTAACTCCAAATGAAGCTGTTGAATCTGGTGATATTGATGCTAACTTCTTCCAGCATGTTCCTTACATGGATTCTTTCAATTCAGAAAGAAATTATCATCTTGTAAATGTTGCTGGTGTTCATATTGAACCAATCGCAATTTATTCAAATAAAATTAAGGCTCTTTCTGAACTTAAAGATGGCGCTCAGATTGCAATTCCAAATGACCCTACAAATGAAGGTCGTGCTTTGCTTTTGCTCCAGTCTGCAGGTCTTATTAAAGTTGATGAAAAAGCTGGTTTGACTGCAGTTCCTGCTGATATCACTGAAAATACAAAGAAATTAAAGTTCCAGGAAATTGAAGCTGCTTCTTTACCAAGAGTTTTGCCAGATGTTGATGCTGCTGTAATCAATGGAAACTATGCTCTTAATGCTGGTCTTACAGCTAAAAAAGACGGATTGTTTATTGAAGGTGCAGATTCTCCATATGTAAATATTTTGACTGTAAAAGCTGGAAATGAAAATAATCCTGCTGTTCAGGCTCTTGTTGAACTTCTTAGAAGTGATGAAGTAAAAGAATATATCGAAAAAACATATCCTGATGGAGATGTAGTTCCTGTATTCTAATAGAAAACTATAAATAAATTATAGAAACTTTTTGAAAAGACGGACTTTTTCAGGTTCGTCTTTTTTTGTTGTTTTGGTTAGTTATTGCTAACATAAAGTAAAAATGTTATTATCTGTATCTGTTAGAAATAACTAACTAAATGATAATATGAGGTGCAAAAATGTTAAACAAAGTTGCAATAAGCGATGTTATTGGTCGTGAAATTATTGATTCACGTGGAAATCCTACTGTAGAAGTAGATGTAATTCTTGAAAATGGAGTAATGGGCCGTGCTGCTGTTCCTTCTGGAGCTTCAACTGGTGAAAATGAAGCTCTTGAACTTCGTGATGGTGATAAAAATCGTTATGGTGGAAAGGGCGTTTTGAAAGCTGTTGATAATGTAAATAAAATTATTGGTCCAGCTTTGAAGGGGTTTAATGTATTTGAACAGCGTGCTGTTG
>CAMPAL010000028.1 GCA_946631855.1 uncultured Treponema sp.
CCATCTGTAAAGAGAATAGTACCTGTAGTAACAGTTCTTACCTGTACATCCGTTTTTGGGTAGTTTCCATCATACATTTCTTTAAAAAGGTATCCTTCTTTTAATTCTTCTATTTTTGATTCAAAGTTAAATGCTGCACCTGCAAAACATTCAATCTGTTCTTTAATATCTTTACCACGTTGTTTTGGAAGTTGGAGTTCACGTAACAAATCTGCTAAAGATGCATATTGAATCATTATTGGACCTGCTTCATCTTTATTAGAAGCAATTACTGCATGGGTTGTAAAAACACTCAGAAGTAAGCGGCCATATTTTCCAAAAGGAACGTTTTTTGGTGATGTAAGGGTTAATGTAAGTCCCTGAGAACCTTTTCTTACAAAAGAGGTTTTATGCATGTTTTTGAAAGGTAAAGATGCAGTTGTAAAGAAACTTGGAATATACCCAATTTGTTTTTTATCTTTTCTTGTTGCATCTAATTCGAACATTTCCGAAATTGCATCATCAATTGGGAGCAGTTCGTTTGTTTCATCTATTTTTTTTCTTCCCATTTTTATATAGGTAACAGTTTTCTTAAACTATTACTACTCCCCCGCTTTTTTAATTCTCTGGAATCCGCTTTTTGAAATTTTTACATTTCCGGCATTTACTTCCTGTTTCAGAAATTCATAAGCCATTTCAAAGCCCTGGTTCATTTTCAGGTCATATGATGAAAAGAATGATTTTGCTTCAGCTCTTTTTCCTTTTGAAAATTTTAACTGGACTAAATCATCGGTTCTTTTACCTTTTTCTGCTGGTGTATCAAATGATTGTCTTGTGTAATCTGTTGTATCTAATTTTGTGTTCTGTTCAATCTGAGAAAGTACTTCTGTTGGAAGTGATGTTGATGATGTTTCTGAAATTTCTGCAGATGATTTTTTGATTGAAATTGCCATTTTCTTCTCCCCTATTTAATTAATTCTGAAAGTTTTACAAATGCTTCAAGAGTTTCTTTTTTAGCACCAAACTGCTGTACTGTCTGACGAACACCCTGAGCTTTTCTGAAATTCTGATCCTGAGGTACTGTTACATAATTCAGTTCGCTGCTGCTTAACTGGGCAAGAATGTCTTTTGCCATTTTTGTAGAAAGGTTCACACCGTTGAAAACAAATGTCTTGAATACAGGATTATTTACACGTTTTCTTTTTTTGAAATTTTGAAGATTGTTTTCAAAAATCTGAAGTCCGTCCTGTGAAAAAATATCAGGCATAACAACTGCTATTGTTTCATCTGTAGCACTCATAATGTTTTCTTCAAAATCATCAAAGTTTGGTGATGTATCAAAAATACAATAATCGAAATTAAGTTCGGTCAATGCATCGGTGATATCTGCAAATGCAAAAGGATTTCCAGAAGCTTCATTTGCTCTGTATTTTTTAAGCTGATTGTTACCTTTATCATCAATTGCTGCGGTTGGAATAAGATAGAGATTTTCTACACCAGTTTTATAGATGGCCTGGTCAACAGCAATATTTCCGTAAAGGATATCTGCAAGTTCGTGTTCAAAACTTTCAATAAGGGTACTTGTACTGTTGCCCTGAGGATCCGCATCGATTAATACAACTTTCTTATTTGCTTTTGCCAGTTCTGCTGCGAGGTTCACGCTGACTGTTGTTTTACCAACTCCGCCTTTCTGAATGGCTACTGTAATTCTTTTCATTTTAATCCACCCTGATTTTTTATGATATTTTAATTATATGCTATTTTATATGGAAAAATCAATGAAAAAATGTATGTAAAATATGTTTTGTATGAAAGAAAATATGAAAACATATGCAAAATATATGTAAGTTTATATGTTGTTATAATGTGTAAAATATATGAAATCATATAAAAAATATATGTTTACATATGTTTTTTATATGAAAATATAATTCGCTCAAATCTTCACGTAGAAGGCTTTTTTTAAATTTTTTGAATAATATGTCGAACTCTTCAAAACAGGCTCTAAAAAAGCCTTTTTTCGAAGAGTCCGTTTTCCCTGCTCTTAGCAGTACCTACTCACCATCTTCGTCGTCTTCATCATAAAAAAGATTGAGAAGACTTTCTATTTTTTCGTATTCTTCCATGTCTTTTTTGTAATGTTCTGGTTCGTGCGAAATAATAAAGTTATCAGCGTAAGTTTCAAGATAGGTAAAAACATCACCAATTCTGTCATCATCCATTTCTGCCAGGTCTTCGATAGTTTTTACATTCTTTAGGAGATCTGTTACGTCATTGATTATGTAATCATATTCTTCCTGAATTTCTTTGTATTCTTCCGTATGAATGTCTTTTACATAATCTGCACATTCTTTTGTATCAGCTAAAATTTTTTTTAGTGTTTCTATAAGAAGTTCATCTAATTCCTGATCAGTCATCATTTTTCCCTGTTAGAACGTTATTTAGTAAGTTTGTTACCTGTGTCAGGATTCTATCATTTTCTTCTTTCTGCTACTAGGGAAAATTTCTTAAATAAATTTTATAAAAAACCGGATTAATGTATTGAAATTCTTAGCGAATGTGATTAAAGTCTTATCTGGTTGTACACACTATATCTAGTGTTTTAATTCTTGTAAAAAATGTGTAAAACACTATTGACAAAATTAAATTTGTGTGTATCAAAAAAAATAAAATCTAGTTTAAAAACGGGTGGGGTAAGATGAAAATTATTAAGCGAAACGGCGAAGAAGTTATCTTTGATGTACAGAAAATCACAAATGCTATTCAAAAGGCAAATGCTGCAGTTTCAGAGGCAGACAGAATTTCTGAAGAATACATAAAAGCCGTATCAGCAAAAGTAAAAGATGCTTGTTATGCAAGTAAAGTTCAGTTAAACGTAGAAGCAATTCAGGACCTTGTTGAAACTGAGTTGATGCGTATTGGAGCTTTTCATATTGCCCGTGCTTATATCACATATCGTTATCGTCATGCTTTAATGCGTAAACAGAATTCTACAGATCAGCAGATTCTTTCTTTACTTGAATGTGCAAATGAAGAAGTAAAGCAGGAAAATTCTAATAAGAATGCAACTGTTGTTTCTGTTCAGCGTGACTATATGGCTGGTGAAGTTTCAAAAGATATCACACGCCGTTTCCTTCTTGATGAAGACATTGTAGACGCTCACAATGAAGGAATTATTCACTTCCATGATGCAGATTATTTTGCCCAGCATATGCATAACTGTGACCTTGTAAATCTTGAAGATATGCTTCAGAACGGAACAGTTATTTCTGGAACAAAAATTGATACACCTCATTCCTTCTCAACAGCATGTAACATTGCAACACAGATTATTGCACAGGTAGCATCTTCTCAGTATGGTGGACAGTCTATTTCTTTGACACATCTTGCTCCATTTGTTGATGTAAGCCGTAAAAAGCTGATAAAGGAACTTAATCAGACTGTTGAAGAAACAGGAGTTACTTTTACAAAAGAACAGTTTGATACAATTGTAGAGCGTCGTCTTGCAGATGAAATTACTCGCGGTGTACAGACAATTCAGTATCAGGTTGTAACACTTATGACAACAAATGGACAGTCTCCTTTTGTAACAGTATTTATGTATCTTAATGAAGCAAGAAATGAACAGGAAAAGGCAGATCTGGCTCTTATCATTGAAGAAGTTTTGAAGCAGCGTTATAAGGGTGTTCGAAATGAAGCCGGATATTGGGTAACTCCAGCTTTCCCAAAACTTATTTATGTACTTGAACCAGATAATATAGAAGAAGGCTCAAAATATTATTATTTGACAGAACTTGCTGCAAAATGTACAGCAAAACGCCTTGTTCCAGATTATATTTCTGAAAAGAAAATGTTTGAACTTAAAGAAGGAAACTGTTACCCATGTATGGGATGTCGTTCTTTCCTTACAGTTTATCGTGATGAAACAGGCCGTCCAAAGTTTTATGGTCGTTTTAATCAGGGTGTTGTAACTTTGAATCTGGTTGATGTTGCATGTTCTTCTGGTGGTGATAAGGAAAAATTCTGGACAATTCTTAATGATCGTCTTGATATTTGTTACAGAGCTTTGATGGCACGTCATAAGAGACTTTTAGGTACACCATCAGATGTTGCTCCAATTTTATGGCAGAATGGTGCTCTTGCTCGTCTTGAAAAAGGTGAAAAAATAGACAAACTGCTTTTTAACGGATATTCAACAATTTCTCTGGGATATGCAGGTCTTTGCGAATGTGTCCGCTATATGACAGGAAAACCTCATACAGATCCTGAAGTAACACCTTTTGCTTTAGAGATTATGAAGCGTTTGAATGCTGCCTGTGCAAAGTGGAAGGCTGAAACTACAATTGCATTCAGTTTGTATGGAACTCCTCTTGAATCAACAACTTATAAGTTTGCAAAATGTCTAAAACGTCGTTTCGGAATTATTCCAGGCGTAACAGATAAAAACTACATCACAAATTCATATCATGTTCATGTAACAGAACCTGTTGATGCCTTTACAAAATTGACATTTGAATCTCAGTTCCAGGAATTGAGTCCAGGTGGAGCTGTTTCTTATGTAGAAGTTCCAAATATGGAGCAGAATATTCCGGCTGTAATGGCAATTCTTAAGCATATATATGAAAAGATTATGTATGCCGAATTGAATACAAAATCAGATTGCTGTCAGTGTTGTGGTTATACAGGCGAAATTCAGGTAGTTGAAGATGAAGATGGAAAACTCATCTGGAAGTGCCCTCAGTGTGGTAATACAGACCAGACAAAAATGAATGTTGCCCGTCGTACATGCGGTTACATTGGAACTCAGTATTGGAATCAGGGTAGAACTCAGGAAATAAAAGAAAGAGTCCTTCATTTATAGTTTGTAAATATGTATTACGGAAATATAAAAAAAATTGATATTGCCGATGGTCTTGGAGTCAGAGTTTCACTTTTTGTAAGTGGCTGCAGAAATTGTTGTCCCGGTTGTTTCAATGAAGCAACATGGGATTTCAAGTATGGCAAAGAATTTACAAAAGAAACTGAAGACGAAATTATAGAACTTTTAAAACCTTCCCATATTCAGGGTTTTTCTTTACTTGGTGGAGAACCATTTGAAGAAGAAAATCAGGCTGTATTAGCTCCATTTCTTGAACGCCTGAAAGAAATCTATCCAAATAAGGATATCTGGAGCTGGACTGGTTATGTGTGGGATAAGGACCTGGTTCCTGGTGGAAGAAAATACACAGAATATACCGACCGCATGCTAAAATGCATTGATGTGCTGGTGGATGGACCTTTCATTCAGGAGCAGAAAAATCTGATGCTGGAATTCAGGGGTTCTGAAAACCAGAGAATTATCCAGCTTCATAAATAATCTTATTTTTTAGATGCGTTAGGCAGAACCGGCAAATAATTTAAGACCATATCTTTTAGTTCTTTATAATGGGCTTTTTCATTTGCACTGCCTAATTCATTCTGGTGCTTTACCTGGGCTATTCCCCGCATTTCAGCAAGATTGTGATATCCGTGTGATTTCATAAAATCTTTCAGGCCGTTCTGAATATCAATTGCTACATTTGGATTGGTAAATTTTGCCTGACCAATTTCAATAGCACTGCATCCTGCCATAATAAATTCAACTGCATCTTTCCAGTTTTGAATGCCTCCAATTCCTACTACAGGAACTCTTTCTTCTGGTGGAAGTTTGTTGATTTCTTCTATTACATCATAGACAATTCTGAGTGCGAGAGGTTTTAAGCCTGGTCCTGAGTAGCCGGCATGAACGTTGTTGAAGAAGGGTTTTCCTTTATCAATATCAATTGCGACTCCATGTACCATGTTTATAAGGCTGATTGCATCGGCACCGGCTTTTATACATGCAAGAGCAATTGGACGATTGTCAGGCGCGTTCGGGCTTAGTTTTACCATGAGCGGTTTTTTTGTTGCAACGCGGACGGAACTTACACAGTAATAAGCGGTTTCTGCACTCATTCCCCATGCAAGGCCGGCTGCTTTTACGTTAGGGCAGGAAATGTTCAGCTCAATCATATCACAGTCTGTTTTATCTAAAAGTTTTGCACCTTCAACGTAAGATTCAATATCACTTCCGGCAAGATTTGCAATTACAACAGGACCCAGTCCCAGCATGCCCGGTAAAAGATTTTCGATAAAGTATGGTACTCCCGGATTTTGCAGTCCAATTGAATTCATGTTACCGCCAGCTACTTCGAGACTGCGTTCGCCTTTGTTTCCTGCTCTTGGTTCAAGTGTAACTCCTTTAGAACAAATTCCTCCCCAGGCAGAAACATCGCTTACACCACGGAAATTCTGACCATAAGCAAAAGTTCCTGCAGAAGCAATCACAGGATTTTTGAAATGAATGCCTGCAATTTCTGCTGATATATCTGGTTCTTCATTTTTTTCGAGAGGTTTTCGTCTGGCTGCAGGTTTTGGAAATTCCAGAATTTTTGAATCAAATACAGGGCCGTCCTTGCAGCAGCGTTTTAGTCCTTCTGTTGTTTCAATCATGCATCCTAAACAGGCTCCAAGACCACACAGCATGCGGTGTTCCATACTTATCCAGCATTGAATTCCAAGTTTGTCTGCAAGATTTTTTACGTATGCAAGGGCAGGGGTAGGACCACATGCATAAATCACCTTGTATCCGGCTTCTTTTACTCTTTCTTCAGAAAAAGCAGCTGGAAGCATACCCTGAATACCTTCTGAACCATCATCTGTTGTGATAAAAAGATGAGAAGGTTTTATATTTTCCAGTCCATATGAGCCGGATTTAAATGAAGCATAAAAATCATAAGAGCCTTGAGGTAAAGATGCAGCAAGATTAGCAACAGGAGCAACTCCAATTCCACCACCTACAATTGCAATTTTTGGATTATCTGTTTTTTCTGCGACAAGATTTTTTTCTGGTGCAGGCCATGGAGTTCCAGAAGGACCAATTATTGTAACAAGATCATTCGGATTCATGTGACAAAGCTCTTTTGTTCCTTCACCCTTTTCAAGAATCATGAACTGAACTCTTATTTCTCTTTTACCTTTTGAATTCTTTTTTTCTTCAGAATGATAAACACTGATTGGGCGGTTGTAATTTATGTTAGATTTTTTACTCTTAATCAGATAAAATTGTCCGGGTTTTGGAGTTACCTGGGAATCTCTTTCCTGTTCAAAACGGGTTTGCAGCAAATAAACATTTGGTTGACCTTTTACAAGATTGCAGCTTTCTACGTATGCATCTCCAAAATACAAAAGTCCTTTTCCATTGTCATCAATTTCAGCAATATCCATATTTTTCCTCCAGAACAAAGTTTTATCTATTGTGTTAGGACTAACTAACTAAAAAGCAAGTCGATAATATAACAAATAGATATTTTTTTCTACAAGCAGTTTTTCTTGTACTACTTGATTCCATCTATAATTAATGATAATAAAAAATATGACTAAAGGCGAATTTCGAAAACAGGTAAAAAATCTCTTAAACAGTTCAAAGGAATTATTCCCCCAGGCTTCAGAAAAAATTTGTAATCAGCTTATTGCTTCAGATTTGTACAAAAATTCATCCACCATCCTTTCATATATGGCTTTAGATGATGAAGTAAATCTTTCTATACTTATGGAGCAGGCCTTAAAAGATGGAAAAAAAGTTTATATTCCAAGAATAATTCCGGATTCTTCCCAAATGGATTTTTATGAAAAGACGGCCCTTTCCGATGTTAATATTTACGGAATTCAAGAACCGGAGAAAAATGCAGGAAAATTTGAAATAAAAAAATATGATGATGAGATTCTTATTCTTACACCAGGCAGAGCTTTTTCTAAAAATGGTGGAAGGCTTGGAAGAGGGAAGGGCTATTATGATACTTATCTTGCCAGGCTTAAGGAAAAAAATGCAGGAAATTTAAAAGTCATTGGAATTGCTTTTGATTTACAGGTTTTTAATGAACTTCCTTTAGAAAAACATGATGAAAAAATGGATTATCTTGTAACTGAAAAAGGAATTACCTGGTGCATATAATAAAAAATTATAAAAGTTTTTTGGAAAATATAAATTCCTATGATAGAATTATACAATATTCTTAAAAACGGAGTAGTAAAAAAATGGAAGAAATTTTAATTAATGATGCAAATAGTAAGCATAAATCTTCTAAAAAAGTTTTACTTGTAATGTTTGTGACATATTTGCTTCCTATCTTATCTTTTACACCATTTTCAGTGTTTTTTGGCGGATTTACAGTTAAAGAGTGTATGACAATGATTATGAATCCTTTTGCAATTTTATTGCAGATTCTGGCAATTGTTTTACCAATTCTGACTTTTTCATTTTTGAATAAGGCTGTTGCTTCTTATGACGGTTCAGAGGAATCAATCAAGAAGACAAATAAATTTGTTAATTTGACAGAAACTCTGACTTTCGCACTTCCTATTACAAATGCGATTGTATATGGGGTCGTTGCAGGTCTTTATAATGCTGCAAAAGGATTTGAACCAGTTGCTTTTAGGGGAGAATCCTTCACCTTCTTTACATTTAGTGTAATGTTTGGTGGTGGTATTTGTGTATTTGCAGTTTTCACTTATGTTTTGACAATTTTCACATTGGAAAAAGATATAGGATGGCTTCCTTACAAGAAAGAATATCAGGGATTTTCTTTTATGCAGAGAAATCTCCTTATTATCTTCTTTATTCTTGTTGGAATGATTTTGCTTCTTGAAGCTGTATATGATGTACCTGCAAATCATGATATGACTGTAACTGCTCTTTTCTTAAAAAAGATGCTTCCGACAGGCATTCTTGTTGCTGGTATAGGTTTGGTTGATATGTACATTCTTTTAAGTGATGTAAATCATGTAATCAAACTTACCAATAAATTTTCTGAAGATCTTTGTAACAAGAATTATTTAACACCAGCAATTCCAGTTCTTATTCGTTGTGAATTAGGAGATCTGGCAAATTCATTAAATCAGCTTCATTATTCTACACAGGATCTTTTAATAGATTTTAAGAGTTCTATTGATACAACAACAGAAAATGCGGCTTCTCTTCAGAGAGAAATGTCTATTGTTAAGAATGAAGTTTCATCAATCAGTGATGGTATTAATATCGTTCAGTCTCACATGGATAAACAGACTAACGGTGTAGAAGAGGCAGGTGCATCTGTTAATCAGATTATGAACAGAACCCGTCTTTTGAATGAAAATATTGAATCTCAGGTTTCTGCCGTAACACAGTCTTCTGCTGCTGTAGAAGAAATGGTTGCAAATATCAATTCTGTTACACAGATTCTTGAAAAAAATACAGTATCAGTTAATTCTTTGTCTCAGGCTTCTAATGATGGTCGCCATTCTGTTGAAACTGCTGTTCAGACTTCGCAGCAGATTATTGAACAGTCTGCAACTTTGCTTGAAGCAACTGCAATCATTCAGTCTATCGCCTCTCAGACAAACCTTCTTGCTATGAATGCGGCAATTGAATCTGCTCATGCTGGTGAAGCTGGAAAAGGATTTGCCGTTGTTGCTGATGAAATTCGTAAGCTGGCAGAAGAGTCTAGTAAACAGAGTAAGAATATTAATGAAAGCTTAAAGAATCTTTCTACATCTATTCAGACAGTTTCTGATAATACAAAAGAAGTTCAGAAGAAGTTTGATGTTATTTTTGATTTATCAAATACTGTTAAAGAGCAGGAAAGCGTAATTATGCGTGCCATGACAGAACAGTCTGAAGGAAATAAACAGGTTCTTGAAGCAATGCAGCATATTCGCAGAACAACTACATCGGTAACAGATGGATCACAGGAAATGGTTCAGGGTGCTGAACAGATTATTGGTGAAATGAGAAATCTTTCTGATGTAACAAAGAATATTAATAATCAGATGAGAGTTATGACTGAAAGTATTTCTGGAATTACTACAGCTATTGAGAATGTTTCTAACTCATCTCAAGACAATCAGATGGGTATTGATGAACTTTCTAAACAGATTGGTTCATTCCAGCTTTAATAAACAGGGGGAGCTAATATAAAGTTTCTCCTAAAAGTCGGGCTGCAAGGCTTACTGCCAGAATTGCAGTCTGATTTCTTACATCCAGAATTGGATTTACTTCTACAATTTCTGCAGATTTAACTTTGCCGCTTGTAGCAATTTCTTCCATGAGGAGAAGGGCTTCCCGGTTTGTTAATCCACCAGGTAGAGGTATTCCAGTTCCTGGTGCAAACATTGGATCTAAAACGTCCATATCAAAACTTACGTGAATCCAGTCGGCGTGAGTCTTAAAAAAATCCAGAACTTTTCTTACAATTTCAGGAAAGCCCTGACGTTCTATATCACTCATTGTAAAAACAGTAACTCCAGCTTTTTTCATAAGAACTTTTTCGCCAGGATCTAAATCTCTACATCCTACATAGCAGATATTTTTTGGATCTACTTTTTGTCCTTCAAAATACAAATTTGTTAATTCTGGAATTCCAATTCCTGCTGAAGCGGCAAGACATTCACCATGGATGTTTCCACTAGGGGTGGTGTTTGTATCATTAAAATCACCATGGGCATCTACATAAAGAACACCAATTTTTTTGTTTTCTTTTTTTGCACTTGCAGAAAGGCCTGCCAGAGTACCAAGCACAATGGAGTGGTCTCCTCCAAGAACAAGGGGAAATTCATTTTTTGAAGTAATTTCTTCTACTCTTTGAGCAAGTTTTGTACAGGCGTTTACAATCGGATTTAAATATTTTGCTTTAGGATTTCCAATTTGTTCGTATTCCTGTGGTTGTGGCTGAAAAATATCAGCATGTTCAAAGGTTTGATGATTAAGAGATTCAAGTCTTTCTTTTATTCCTGCAAGACGAATCGCAGAAGGACCCATATCGGAACCATGACGACTGGCTCCAAAATCAAGAGGCATTTCTAAAATATGTACATTCATGCTTTTAATTATAAACCTTTTTTTAAAAGACATGCTATAATATTGCACTAATGTCGTATCTAGATAGATTACCAGAAGGAATTTCTTTGCAGGTTTTCAACGGAGAAAATCTGATTTTTGAAAGTTCTGGAAAATGGCTTCATCCTCTTTTTGATTTTGAAGAGTTTTTGAAAACTTATGAAGGGCCTCGAAATGATTTGCGTTCTCATGATTCTGCAATTGGAAAGGCAGCTGCTTTGCTTTCTGTGCGTTCGGGAATCAAAAAAATTAATGCAGAACTTTTAAGTGAAAATGCTAAAAACTTTTTAGATGAATTCAATTCTAATAATGATAATCGGGTGGAACTTCGCTGGACAAATCTTATTCCTAAACTTATGTGTGCGACTGAAAATCAGCTGGAAAGCCTGCATGACATGGATCAGATGTATTTTCTTCTTCGTCAAAGGGCAAAAAAAGTTCAGGGCGTCAGTTTAAAAGTTTCAAATCTATATCATTCTTTTGGAAATATTAAAAATCTTTCTTTTGAAGTTCAGCCTGGCGGTCATCTTATGATTTGCGGGGAAAACGGAGCTGGAAAAACGACTCTTCTCCGCCTGCTGGCTGGAATCTACAAAGTAGAGGAAGGACAAATTTTAATTGGTGAAAAATCTCCAAAAGAGCTGGATAAATTTACAATTGGTTATATCCCTCAGTTTTCAGATAAAACCAGTTTGAGCCTTTCTGTTTCTGAGGTTGTTGGACTTGGAATTCAGGCAAAAGGGAAGGAAAAAAATCAGCAGATTCTGAAAAATTTAAACAGAACTTGTAGTCTGCATCTTGCAAAGCGGAGTTTTAACAGCTTGAGTGGTGGAGAAAAACAAAAAGTTCAGCTTTCCCGCTGTCTTGCTCAGAATGCGAAGCTGCTTTTACTTGATGAACCAACTGCCAGTCTGGACACCGAAAACAAAAAAATGGTGATGGATATTCTGCGTTCTCTTACAATTTCAGAAATTCCAACAATTATTGTTGTAACGCATGATCCAGAATTAATGAATTTATCTGGCTGGGATAAATTATTTTTGACAGATGAAAAAATGGGGGTGGAAATTAATGATAGATAGACTTGCACTTTTGTTTACATTAGCCCCTGTTACCCGTGGTTTTTTTGCAATGATGATTAGCGGGTTTAGTTTTCCCTTGTGTGGGGTAATGCTGCTTCGGCTGGATTTAATTCCAATGCGTTATATGCTTATGCACGGAGTGATTTTAGGTGGGGCTATTTCTCTTGCATTGAGTCTTCCGGTTCTGCCTGTTTCTCTGGTTATAAATTGTCTGCTTATTTTTATGATGATTTTTTTGACCAGAAAGCAAAGTTTCGGATTCAGCGGGGCCAGTGCAGGTGCAATGGTTTTTAGTATGGCCCTTGCTTCTATCATCATGCATGTGAAAGATGTTCCCGCAAAAGATACTTTGAGTCTTATGTGGGGAAGTCCTTTTGCACTTACAATTACTGATATCATCATTCTGGCATTGTTAGCCCTGCTTTTATTTTTGTACATTATTTTTAATTTCAGAAATATTTTATCCATTTTTTTTAATATGGAGATTGCCCAGTCGCTTGGAGTAAAAGTTCATTTTCACCGTAGTTTTATGGTTTTTGTTATTGCTCTGGTGGTTGCTCTTGCAATGAAACTTTTAGGAGCCTTCCTGGTTGATTCTCTTTTGATTCTTCCTGTTTTGACTGCAAGTTCTCTGGCTGGGAAAAAGTTTAAGGGAATAAAAAAATTATTTCTGGTAAGTTCAATTGCAGGACTTTTTATTTCTGTTTCAGGATATTTATTGGCTATAGCAATAAACTGGCCGCCATCTGCAAGTATTTCTCTTGTTTCTGGATTTGTCTTTTTACTTTCGAGTCTTAAAAATAAAATTTCATTTGGGAGAAAATTAAAATGAAAAAGATTTTTATTAGTTTTATTTTATTCAGTCTGTTAGTTTTGTCTGCTTGTAAAGGTAACAGAACTACAAAAAAATCTGAGGAAAAGGCAGGGCCTGTTATTGTGGCTTCTACCAGCTGGACAGCCGCTTTTGCAGATATTGCAGGTGCTGATAAAGTAGAAATAATTGCACCGGCAAATTTACGTCATCCACCAGAGTACGAAATTACTGTAGATGATATTGTAAAAATTCAGAATTCTCAGTTCTTTATTTTCGCAGGTTTTGAACGAATGATGAAAACTCTTGGCGATGCAGTCGGCGAAACTCAAATGGTAAAAATTCGTTGTGATAATTCTTATCAGACAGTTGCTTCGGAAGCTGGAAAAATTGCAGAACTGCTTGGTACAAAAGATGAGTGTGAAAAACGTCTTGCATCTTATAAAGAAACTATTGAGCAGGGAAAGAAAATGCTTGAAGAAAAATCTTTAGCTGGTGTAAGAGTTTTGTGTAATGCAAATCAGATTTATCTTGCAAAGGATCTTGGTTTAGAAATAGCAGGAACATTTGGACCTGGCCCTGTTACAAGCGATCAGATTGCAGATGCTAAAACTGGTGGATATGTATACATTATTGATAATGTACATAATCCTGTTGGAGGACCTTTGGCAGAAGTTGCACCGGATTCAAAATATATTATCTGGAGAAATTTTCCTGAATCTGTAAAAAGAGCAGCTTTGGAAGAAGTGATTTCTAAAAATATTGAACAGTTATAAGCTGTGTTAAAAAAAACAAGGTTTCTGACTGTAACACAAATCAGAAACCTTGCCGTCCAGCATCGCTGAACATCGGAGAGAGTTTATCAGCTTATTTATAAGCCTCTTTTAATATAGTTTTATCTGATTAATAAATCAAGCATTTTAAAAAAATAATTCCTTATATAATAAAATTTTATATTTACCAAAAAGTACGAAAAAAATTGCTAATCCTAAACCTTTGGGTTATTATTGTGTTATGAGCAAGAAGACCCAAAACATTTATAAGGCAATTGAAAATCTTGAAAATTTAAAAAATAGATTAAGTGCCTGTGCTTCTGAAGATTCTGTGAAAGAAATTGAAGAAATAGAATTTCAGATGGGGCAGGAACTGAAAAATCTTAAGTTCTGGATAGATTCATTGTATTCTTATAATGGAAAGTCTACCAGTCTTGCGAAAAAAGCTGCCAGTAAAGAAAATGGAAAAAAAGGAGGACGTCCTCCAAAGGCTGTTACTGAAGCAAAAAGAAAAATTGTTACTCTGGAAATTCAAATTCCAGAAATTGAACACAGATTAGATATGACTGATTCTGTGGAAGAACGAAAAGTTTTAGAAGAGGAACTTCAGCAAAAGAAAAACGAGCTGATGGATTTACAGATTGGCTTAAAAATGGTTTAGGCAGGAGTTATTTATGGAATATGTTAGTAAGCCAAATTTTCCAATTTTTCATATAATATATGACCTTGAAAATAAAACTTTCGAATTCTCTAAAGAAGCCTGTTCTTTTTTACCGGAGCAATTTCCTTTAAAATTTGAAAAAGAATTTCTTTCGCTTATGAAAGAAATGAAAATTATAGAAGAAGATAATGCCGTCATTATTACTGATACATTTAAGGAATTATCAGAAAAAACAGTTCTTTCATCTGCTGCAAAAGAAATAAAGATGTTTGATTCTTTTGGAAATGTAAACTGGTTCAGATGGGATTTTTTACTTTCAGAACCTGGCAAGAAAATTATTGTTTCTGTTAATGATATTAATGAAAATATCAATTTGTATTTTCACCTTACAGAAAGACTGGAATATGATGAATTAACAGGCCTTTATACAAAAGAAGCATTCAAGAGAAGGGTGGAACAGGAAACTCAACCTTATGCCATTTTGTATTTTGATATCTGGCATTTTAAAGCAATAAATGATACTTACGGCAAGGCTGGTGGAGACTTACTTTTAATTCATATTGCAGATGTTTTGCGTCGTTTATTGAATGGAAATGGATATGCTCAGAGAATTGTAGCCGATCGATTTGCTGTATTGTTATATACAGATAAGGTTTATATTGAGCAGTTTATAACTACAATGGTAAAAGAAATTGCAGACTATGATTTAAACATTCATATTGTTTGTAATGTTGGAATTTTCATCAATAATCCAGATGAAGCTCTGCCTGCTTTTGCAAAAATTGACAGGGCATCAATTGCACAGTCGGTAATAAAAGGCAGTTATACAAAAATCTTTAATTACTATGAAACTGAACTTACAGAAAAATTGATTAATGAACAGACTATAACTTCAAATATGCTGGAAGCTCTGGATAATAATCAGTTTGTCATTTACTATCAGCCTCAGTACAGTCATATTACTGAAAAAATAGTAGGGGCAGAAGGACTGGTTCGCTGGCTCCATCCTGATTTTGGACTTATTTCACCAGACAAGTTTATTCCTGTGTTTGAAAAAAACAGTTTTATCACCACTCTGGATATGTATGTTTTTGAACAGGTTTGTAAATTTATCCGTAAGTGTATGAATCAGGGAATTGCAATTGTACCTATTTCAACGAATTTTTCACGTTTTGATGTAATTCAGGAAGATTTTGTTGAACGGCTTGATGAAATCCGCCAGATGTATAATGTTCCTGTTGAAAAAATCAGAATTGAAATTACAGAGTCTGCAGTTGTTGAAGGAAGTGATTATATCAGTGATGTGGTTACTAAGTTACAGGAATGCGGCTACATTGTTGAAATGGATGATTTTGGATCGGGTTATTCTTCGCTAAACGTTCTTAAAGATATTGATTTTGACATTATCAAACTGGATATGAAATTTATGTCAAATGAAAAAAGAAATGAGCGGGGTAGTACAATTTTAAGTTCTGTAGTAGGAATGAGCGCTAAACTGAATATGACAATTATTGCGGAAGGTGTTGAAACCGAGTTACAGGCTGACTTTTTACGTGATATCGGTTGTGAAATCATTCAGGGATATTTTTATTCTAAACCAATTCCAGAAGCAGAATTTCTTGAAAAAATTAAAAATCTAAAGTAGGAAAAAATGGCAAAGGTAGGATTAGTTTTAGAGGGCGGTGCAATGAGAGGAATGTTCACCGCCGGTGTGCTTGATGTTTTGATGGAAAATCAGATTGATTTTGATGGTGCAATTGGAGTCTCCGCCGGTGCTACTTTTGGTTGTAATTTCAAATCAAAGCAGATTGGTCGTACAATCCGTTATAATAAACGTTTTGCCGGTGATAAAAGATATTGTTCGTTCTGGAATCTTATAAAAACTGGTGATATGTTTGGTGCTGATTTTTGTTATAATCAGTTGCCTAATGTGCTTGATGTTTTTGATCTTAAAACTTATTCAGAAAATCCTATGCCTTTTTATGTTGTAGCATCTGATTGTGTCACAGGAAAGCCTGTTTATAAAGAACTAAAAACTTGTGATGAACATGATTTAACCTGGATGCGTGCAAGTGCAAGCATGCCTTTGGCAAGTAAGGTTGTTGAAGTAGACGGGTATTATCTTCTTGATGGTGGAATGACTGATTCTATCCCGCTGGAATATTTTGAATCTATAGGCTATGAAAAAAATCTTGTCATTTTGACTCAGCCAAGAGATTTTGTAAAAAAGATTTCAAAATTAATGGGCTTAATGCGCCTTGCCTTAAAAAAATATCCAAAACTGGTGGATGCAATGGCAAAACGGGCGGAAGTTTATAATAAGGAAAAAGCACTTGTTTTTGAACGAGAAAAGGCTGGAAAAACTTTTGTTATTTGCCCGGAAACAGATCTTGGTATAAGCAGAACAGAACATAATCCTGATGAATTGCAGAGAGTTTACGAGGAAGGACGAAATTTAGCTTTAGCTCGGCTGGAAGAAATTAAAAAATTTGTCAAACGATAGTATTACTATTATATTAATATATATAGTATCAATATTCTTTGAGGGGTTTTTTATATGAATTTTTTAATTTTATTTGCAATTGCAATGCTGATAAGTGCATTGGGATTTAAAAAATTCGTCTGGTTTATTTCTTTAGGATATGGTTTTTCAATTTCTGGAATTGGAATTGCCCTGTTAATCCTTTTTTCTTCAAATCTTACAGTTTTATCTGTTATTTTTTCTGCACTGCTCATTGTATACGGTGTAAGACTGGGTGGATTTTTAATGATTCGTGAAATTAAAAGTGCCTCCTACAATGCAACAATGAAACGTGAAATTAAAGATGGTTCATCCATGAATTTTTTCCTGAAAATTCTTTGCTGGCTTACTTGTGCTCTTTTGTATGTATGTGAAGCTTCTCCTGTCTGGTTCAGATTGCAAAATGCTGCATCAGATGATGTTACTGGCTGGGTTGGACTTGGAATTATGGTAGTTGGACTTATTCTTGAATCAGTTGCAGATTTTACAAAGAATAAATCTAAAAAGAAAAATCCAAAACGTTTCTGTGATGCAGGCGTTTTTAAATTAGTACGTTGCCCTAACTATCTTGGTGAAGTTTTAATCTGGACAGGAGTATTTGTTTCTGGTTGTGCAATTTATGCATCTCCTCTTCAGTGGGTCGCAGCAATTGGTGGATATATCAGTATTGTATATGTAATGTTTGGAGGCGCTCGTCGTCTTGAAATCAGACAGAACAAAAATTATGGAGAAGATCCTGAATATCAGGCTTATGTAAAAAAGACTCCAATCCTCCTGCCTTTTATACCATTGTATAGCGTTGCAAAATATAAATGGCTTTTAGGATAAATTCCTAATTGCAATGAATTAGCTCTTGTGATAAATTGTTCTAACTTTCAGTGCAATGCTGAAAATTTCCGGGGTGCTTGGAATGTCCAGGCTGAGAATAAACCCGCAGGTCTTCGTATGAGGACCCAACCTGATCCGGATAATGCCGGCGGAGGAAGATAATGAACAAATCTTCACTTTTTAAATTTTTCTCATGTTCAATTATTGGTTTGGCAGTTCTTTCTGGCTGTTCAAAAAACACTAAAAAATCAGCAAAATCTGATGATCCACGTTTAAAGGAAGTTGTAGTTTATACTTATGACAGCTTCATTTCTGAATGGGGTCCTGGACTTGAAATTAAAGATAAGTTCGAGGCAGCAACAGGCTATACTTTAACTTGGGTAGACTGTGGCGATGGTGTTCAGGTTTTGAGTCGTGCAGTTCTTGAAAAAGACAATGTTCAGGCTGATGTTATTCTTGGTCTGGATAATAATATTTCTGCAAAGGCTGATGCTGCAGGAATTCTTGAATCGTACAAGCCTGCAGACGCAGATAAGTTAATTCCTTCTGATGTAGTTGCTCAGCTTGGTGATAAGTGGACTCTTACACCATTTGATTACAGTCATTTTGCAATGATTTATGATACTCAGTCTGATGTACCATGTCCTGCAAGTCTGGAAGATCTTACAAAACCAGTTTATGAAAAGAAAATCATTTTGATGGATCCACGTACTTCTACACCAGGACTTGGCTTTGTTGCCTGGACAGTTGCAATTTATGGTGATAAAGTTTTGGACTACTGGAAGGCTTTAAAACCAAACATTCTTACAATGGCTCCTGGTTGGTCTTCTGGTTATGGACTTTTCAAAAAAGGGGAAGCTCCTTTAGTTATTTCTTACACAACAAGTCCTGCCAGTCACGTAGAATATGACAATACTGACCGTTATATTGCTCCTGTTTTTGAACAGGGTCATACAATGCAGGTAGAAGGTGCTGGTATTTTGAAGGGTGCTCCAAACAAGGCTGGTGCTAAGGCCTTCTTAGACTTCCTTATTAGTGATGAAGCTCAGTCTGTAATTCCTCTTACACAGTGGATGAATCCTGCAAATAAAAATGTAGAACTTCCAGAAAGCTACAAAGTTGCCGCTCCAATTCCTTCTAAAACTCTTAATGCCGATCCAGCTAAAACTGAAAAGGCTGTAGAAGAAATTATGAAGGTTCTTGCAGAATAAGCTGAGGCTTGCACTTGGATTTTTCTCATGTTATAAGAGTTGCCTGGTTCACTTTTTTCCAGGCAACTGCTTCAACTTTAATGGCTCTTTTAGTCGGAATTCCAGCTGCCTTTTTTTGTGGTAGAAGGAATTTCCCTGGTAGAAGATTCTTACTTTCATTATCAGCAATTCCCTTTTGCCTCCCATCACTTTTAATTGCTTTGGGCTATGTGACATTTTTGGGAATGAATGGGGGACTTAATCGCTTTTTAATGTTCATTTTTGGACTTGAAAAACCTCCTCTTAGACTTTTATATTCCTTTGCAGGTCTTATAATTGCACATGGTTTTTACAACTTCCCGCTGATAATGAAAAATCTTTCGGACGCTTGGGAAAGACTTCCTGTGGAACCTGCTGAATCCGCCAGACTTCTTGGGGCTAGTGAAGGACGTATTTTTAGGACCCTTACACTCCATCAACTTATGCCTTCTATAGCTTCTTCAAGTCTGCTGGTTTTTATTTATTGTTTTTTGAGTTTTATTCTGGTTTTGCTTTTTGGCGGGATTGGGAATTCTACGCTCGAAGTTGAAATTTACAAGGCTGCCCGTGCCACCCTGGACTATAAACAGGTTGGACTTTTAGCCATAATTGAAACTTCAATTTTAATTGTTATAACAGTTTTCTATACTATGCTGGAGCAAAAGACCTCTAAACTGAAAGGACTTGCTTCGGAGATTTGGAATACAAGGATAAAGATGACTGGATTTAAAGAAATTTCTGTATTCAGTCTGGTAATTCTTGTAATATGTTTATTTTTTCTGGCTCCTCTTTTGGGAATTGTTTTTAATGCCTTTACTTCAAGTCAGACGGGAGTAACTGCGGGTCCTGCTGGAATTACACTAGCCACCTTCCGCAGAATTATTAAGATGAGGAGTTTCTGGCCTTCTGTTACTTCTACTGTAAAAATAGGCTGCTGTACAGGTTTTTTGTGCACTCTGCTAGGATTTGCCTATTCACTTTTACTGCAATTTTTGGAAGGAAAAAACGGACGGCCTGTAAACATCATCTTTAAGGTTCTTCCAATGATTCCAATGGCAATTTCTAGTGTTGTTGTTGGAGTTTTAATTACAATGATTGTTCACAAAGGGAATGTAATCTGCCTGATTTTGGCCCAGTCGCTTTTGAACTGCCCGCTAGCTTTCAGGGTGATTTATCCTCATTTGTCAAAAATAAACAGGGATACAATGGATGCATCCCTTATATTATCAAAAAGTAAGCTGGACATTATTTGGAGAGTTTTGTTACCAGTTAGTAAAAAAAGTTTGATAAGTGCTTTTGGCTTTTGTTTTGCCATTAGTGCCGGAGATACCACCCTGCCGCTGGTTTTAGCCATTCCTAGGTTTGATACTTTATCATTATTTACCTATAGATTGGCTGGAGCTTACAGGTTTAACGAAGCCTGTGCGGCGGGTGTCATCTTGGGTCTGATTTGTGCCCTTGTTTTTGTTCTTACAGGCCGTTTAAGAGCGAATTAAAGGTTTAAAATAATATGAAGAAGATTTTGGTTAATATAGTTTTTTTTATAGTTTTAATTTCTTCTATGTGGTCACAAAATATTAAACAAGTTGAAGATTTAAAAACCTTAAAAATGGAAATAAAATTTCCGGAATATAATCAATCATTTGAAATTGGGAAAATGCAAGATTCTTATATTGTCTGGAATTTCAATAAAGGAATTAAAATAAATAATGAATCTTTGTATGTAGATAAAGATGGATTTTCAGCTTTTGATTATAAAAAAGGTAAAAATACTGTTATATTTGGTTCAAATTTCTTTTTTATTGTTGATTCAACTTTATGGAGTACAATAAAGTGTGAAAAAATAGATAACATTGATGAATATAATGAAAAAATAAAAGAATTGAATAAAGATGCTAGTATGCAGAGTTATTTTGATTTACTTACATTTGATATCAATCGTATTTTAAGTTCATCTGAATATAGTGAAAATTTAAAATCCGGAAAAGTTATTTATACTTCTAAATATTTAAATATATTTCTTATAAGTCAAATAGATTATTCAAAATTATTACTACATGCACCCTGGGTACCAGGAAAAGAAAAATCTTCATCAGGAATCGGTGAATACTTAGAAATTGATTTTACAAAACCAAAAGATAACCTTGTTGTTTTGAATGGTTATGTAGATTTAGAAAAACGTTATCTATATAAAGCCAATAACCGTGTAAAAAAGGCAACAATAACATCTTTAGACAAAGATAACCCATTTGAAATTGAATATGATTTTGAAGATTTTGTTCATTTTTCAGAAATAAACTTTCCAAAAGCTGTAAACAAAGTACGTTTTACAATAAAGGAAGTTTATAAAGGTGAAAAATGGGATGACACTTGTATAACTGCAGTAATAACTCGCTGGGAAGAATAATTTAGTGGGGCATTACGGAAAAAAAATGGAGATAAAATGTACTTTGTAGCAGAAAATTTACGAGAAAACTTTGATACTGT
>CAMPAL010000029.1 GCA_946631855.1 uncultured Treponema sp.
ATCGGACTTGCAACACCGTCTTCAACTTTTGTGCAGATTATCTTGTGCGGGATTGTGTTTTTGATGTTGGAAAGGAAGAGAAAGAAATCATAGAATTATAATGCAGCACTCCAGACGCAAAATATAAAACTAAAGTTTCATTCCATCGGGGAAAGGCGTTGTGCGCATAAGACCCCACATCTTGTCGATATAACTTAAGGTGTAAAAGTTTTCATAATGGTGGTAATAGAAGCAACCCTTCTTTGTTAGAGTGTAGATTCCATTTTCCTTTTGGAGAAAGCCCAGTAGCCTTGCAAGAGCAAATTCCATTCCATACTTGTACTTGAGTTTTTTACCGAAAAACTTCTGAAAATCTTTTGGATCCAGGCGGGTTGTATACAGAGTCCAGAAAAGCCAGTAGCACATCCTTTTTCTCTGGCTGAAATTTATTGTAAGGGAGGTTGCAAGTTTTCCTTCGTTTATACAGCGGGCATATTCCTTTACGCTGAAGGTATTAACTTTAAACTGGCTGCGCAGCAAAGTTGTGGCAGAACAGCCAAAGCCAAGGAAGTTTTCCCGGGTCATAGAAGAGTATTTTGCGCTTTTGTCGTTAGAGAAAGTCCAGATTGAATCGCGGCGGTAACCTTTTTCCGTGCACCAGTCGGTTATTGCATCAAGGAGATGGTGCTTCTGATTTTTGGACATCGGCTTAACGGTATTTTTTGCAAATGAAAAATCAATAAAAGGATAGATTGCCACATGATTTGCACCGCATTCGAAGGCCTTTGAAATATCTGCTTTTAAATCCTCTACAGTCTGGTCCGGAAGTGCAAAAATAAAATCCATACTTACGGTTTCAAAAGGAACCTTCTTTAAGGCTTCAAACATCCTTGAGTAATCAAAATTGTCGCGGCAAAGGAGGGCAAGATATTTTTGATTGAAGGATTGAATTCCAATGCTGATTTTTGTAACGCCAGCTTCCTTTAATTTAAGGAGAGTTTCTTCGGTCACATTATCAGGATGAAGTTCAAGGCCAACCCCTTCGGTTATTTCAAAATACCTGTTTAATTCTGAAATTATTTCTCCTATTCTGTCAGCTGCAAGAGCCGGAGTTCCCCCTCCAAAGTAAAGGCTTGTTGTTTTCTTTCTTGTGCCATTGTTCATAGCACCAACTTTTTGAATTTCTTTTTTAAGGGCATCAATATAAAGATCCATATCCTGCTGATTGTATATCTGCTTGCAGTAAGGGCAGAAAGTGCAGATTTTTTTGCAAAAAGGAATATGAACATAAAGACCAAGACTTTCCAGGTTGGTATAGTCTATAAAATCACTTCCTCCAGCGGTAAAAGTAAAAGGTGAAAAAGATCTTGTAAGCCACATTCGTGTTAAAGTTGTAATTAAACTCATAAATTGTCCTGTAAATTCCGTCACAGAGCCCTGGAACATTAATGCATCTTCCGCAGACAGAAAGCTTTCCGTTTTCCATTACGATACACTGCCAGCAGGGGGTAGGGAAGGTCTTATTTATAAGACACTTCATCCTGAATATAAGTTTAAATCCAAAAAGACGGAATAACAAGTTTGAAGGAAGATTATTTTTATTTTCTAAATTATAAACTCCAAAATGCTCTGCTGTATCGGGGCTTGAAAAATGACGAAGCAAAGAATTATAAATTTTTTGGACGACAGTTATTTCTGTTTTTAGTTTTTCAAAACCTGTTCATTAGAATGACCATAGTAAATAATTGCAGGTTTATATTTCATTATATTATCCCAGTCTTGTTTTAAAACACAGTTGTTTTCGTAACCTTCAATAAAAAATGATGGTTCCAAATCCCCAACAAAGCATTGTCTATCATCAAGAATCAAAGCAATTCCATCTTTACTGTGACTGGAAGTTTTTATTATCTCTCCGCTGATTCCCAAAGTTTGTAAAAACTTTCGACTTTCTTGTTGGGTTATTATTTCAGCTTTACTTTCATCAATTGGAGTATAGCTTTCACCTGATTTTTTAAATATCGTATCCGAAAAATGAACATAGTCTTTCTGATTATCAATTAGCAGAAGTTTAATTCCTTGCTTCATTAATTCGCTTACTAAACCCATGTGGTCTGGGTGATAATGAGAGCAGACTATATATTTAATATCATTCATTTGAATGTTATTCTGCTTGATACTTTTATAAAAAGTTCCGAGCGTTCCAAACATATCTGTATCGAACAATAGTCCGTTTATGAAGAAGGTGTTTGTGTTTCCGTATTTTAGTTTCATTGGGGGCATTATAGAATCTTCTTAAATTGTTTATAAAATATGTTTCTTTTAATTATTATGTATTCGCAAATTGAATTTACGTTTACATAATTATACCACAATTTAAATCCATTCTTCACGAATCTTATATGGAGTAATTTCAATATTCCAGGGGAGAAGTTTTTCTCAGTCATTTTCAGTTTCAGCATAAGGGGCTTTTTCAAAAAGATATTTGAGATAATCTTCAGGAGCAATACCATTCTGCTTGGCAGTTTCAATAAGGGACAGAATACAGACATGGCTATTTGAGTTATGAAGAAAATACATTTATATTTACAAAAAGTATAAGAATTTACTTGACGATAACCTATGTACATAATATTATGTACATAGAAATTGAAATGACATTTGAGTGGGATGAAAAGAAAAATGCAATAAACAAGAAGAAACATGGTATTTCATTTGAAATGGCAGTCCGTGTTTTTCTTGATGACAAACGTGTAGAAAAACTTGATATAGAGCATTCAACGCTTGAAGAAGAACGGTTTAATATAATCGGACGGGTTTCTGACATTTTGATTCTGTTCGTTGTTGCAACAGACAGAAACGGAAAAACTAGAATCATTTCAGCACGAAAAGCTGAAGAAGATGAGGAGGAAGAATATTATGAAAACTATGACGCTCGATGAAGTAAAGAATCTGCCACCTTTGACAGAAGCAGAAATACAAGGAGTAATGAACTTTAAGAATACAGATTTTTCAGACAGTCCAAAAATGACAAAAGAAGAACTTAAAGAATTCAAACCATGGTATGAAGTTCATCCAGAATGGGTAAAGATGAAAAAAGGAGATGTTCATACAAAAATAGATCTTGATATTCTTGATGCATTAAAAAAAGGTGGAAAAGGTTATCAGCAGCGGTTGAATCAGGCTCTAAGATGGGCATATGAACATCACTGTCCTTATTTAACAGTCTAAAAAGTAAGTTATTCTGAGGAAGAAAACCTAAATCTTACAGAAAAGACTTCTTATATATGACTAGATGTTCCGACGTGGAAATCGGAATATTCATAACCCAAAACCCAATCCGCAACGGCATTAACTGGTATGCTTATTGTAACGGGAACCCGATTAATTATGTAGATCCTGACGGAAAGAAAATAACTGTTTCTGGAGATGAAACTTATATATATGAAGAAATTAGTGCAGGGTTAGGATTTTTTAGGAAGTTTTCTACCGTTCCATAAAAAAGTATATTCCAGATATTTTAATTGGAATGTATTTTTATCAAAAACATCAAATACTCTAAAAATTTCTGTGGCTTCTTTTTTGACAACGGAAACTGAAATGTTGTTATCGCGGGCAAAGGTATCATATTTTTCATTTTGTAAAATTGATTCAATTAGTTTTTTTTGACGTTCTGTAAGTTCATAGTAATTATTTAGATTGATAATGGGATATTTTTGATTTTTTTTGTAAGTAGCAGTAATTTTTGAAATGAAAAAATACATCAGAATAAGTGCAAAGATGTAGGGCCATGTTTCTATCAGTCTTACAATATATTCTTTCTTTAAAATAATTATTCTAATTACAATAATTATAATGATTGAAGAAAGGCAGGAAATAAAGACTAATATTTTTCTTTTTTTTAATAATCCCTGATCCCCAAATATAATTAGTGATGTCATATAACATAAGACAATTGTAATTTCATTTACAGGTGCGAAAGTATAAAAAATTGTAAATGTAGAACATATAATTCCGTAAATCAAATATTTTTCTGGGTGAAAAATTAAAAAAATAGAAGCGAGAATGCTTATCAAATCGAGAAGAAAAATCCCCTTAAAAAATAAAGTACTTTTATTTTTTTCAAAAAGGAGAAGAAATAGAATTTGAAGTGAGAAAAATAAAGCTCCTGAAATTGGAATGAAAACTTTTAATTTTGATTGCAGCTTTTCTACAGCATCTTCTTTTTTATTATTCATATAAATAATATTTTTTCAAAAAATTTAACAAAATGCAACAAAAATTTCTTAATAACCAAGGTTAATTTAAAAAGAACCCAGGTTCGCTTTACAGACGGAAAGAAATAAAAAGAAAATAGAATAAAGAAAGGAGATATTCTATGAAAGTTTTGAAGCGAAACATGTTATTTATGGTATTAATGACAGCAAGCATGCTGGTATATGGAGAAGAAGAAAATTTGCCCAGAAAAGTATCGGAATTAAGGAATGGAAATTACCGTTTTTTTGGAGGCTTTGATTTTGTAGATATGTCAGTAAATGACCACAGTTACAGTCTGGAAGACATGGTAAATAAGGAAATTGATATAGTTGTGAGTGAAGATCAGGCAAGTGGTGAAAACTCAAATTATGCAATTGTAGGACACAGTCAGGGAGGCTTAAGGGTATTAGCATATGCAACAATGCTTGAAGAAAGAAGTAAAAATATGAGCGATCCTGAAAAACAGGCAGCAGCGAAGGCAAATTATGACAGACTTGGAGCAGTAATTACAATGTCCGGAATAGACCGCGGAATAAAAGCAGGAGAGTATGATTTTACATTATTCAGGTCAAAACTTCTTGAAGATGTACAGATATGGTTCAGAGGCATGCATGGAATAGAAAGAATATTTATACCGCTCTCAGATAATGAACAGGTAATAATGAATGACGTTGACAGTATGTTGGTAAATGATACTGTTGGTATTTTAAGTTTAATAAATTCAGTAACGTTAAGGAATTATATACTGGAAATATGGAGGGGAGCTCCGAAAAGTGAAGTACCTGAGATATATGACATGGTACCAGGTTCAGATTTCATTGAAAAGTATGTATCAGAAACAACTCCTGTATTATACAGAAGACAGACAGGAGTAAGAACATATCAGACATGGGAACAGGTAGGCTGGTGCTGGTGGTGGTGGGTAGACCATACAGAACCGGTATATACAACATATGTGGCATATAAAGATAATCCTAAGTTTTCAACAGATCTGCCAGTAGGATACATAGTAGGTACAGATTCAAATACTGTTGGAATGCTTATGGGAGAAGCTGAAAGCGGATTCAGACAGACGATGAGTGTGATAGCAAATGTATTTGAAGTAGCACAGATAATAAATCATGCATACTGTTATGCGACATTAGGATTAGGCTATTTAAGTGGAAATTATACGGCATATCTTGATTGCTGTACGGCGAGAGACTGGTTTAACAATGTAGACGGAGAACTGAATGATTTGAAAGGTTCGGATGAAAATGACGGACTTGTAGCGAAAGAAAGTCAGTTCTATCCAAAACAGTTTTATAACCCTGCGACAGGGGAATATGAAGACGTGCACACTAATGTTCTGGATTTGAATAATGGTAAGGGCTATGTCGAGGTAGATAAGAATCACATAAATATAAACTGTGAAGATATTTTCGACAGAGTCGTGTTTAAGATGATGAAGGATGCAGAAATTATTCAGGAGTAATATATGAAGTGTTACAGACAGAACATAATTCTTATACTCAGTTTACTTTTTTTTACCTCATGTAATTTTTTTAATTTCAACTATAAGAAAACGTCAGTAGATGAAGTTCCGTATATACAGGATAAAGTATGGTCTATTAACACAGCTTCTTTGTGTACTGATTTATATAACAAGCAGTATGACAATTATTATTATATTCTTGAATACGATAGAACAGGGGCTGAGAAGAAGAATTATTACACAAAAATTGATTTGAAAGACGGAAAAAGAGTCTGGAGTACAGAAAGTATTGAGGAATATAGAAAATCTTTTCCTGTGCTTTTTTCTAAAGGTGAAAAGGCATATTTAGTATCTGCAATAAAGAAATCTATAATTCATTTTTATGATGATGATACTGGAGAATTATGTGCAACTGCGTGTTTTTATAAAAATAATGAAGAAAAAGATCATTATCAGATAGCAATGGATACATGGCTTTTAATAGACGGTAAATTATACTGGGCAAACTGTCCTAATTTTACGCAAGAAAGATATGGAATTGTAAGTCTTGATATAAGTAATATAGATTTTTCAAAGCCTGTAGATGAAGTTCAGTATTTTGAGCCAAAAATGGTTTGGGAAAACACCGAAAATAGTCAGAAGATTTTTGAAGCCCTCATAGAACATAATGGAATTATCTATTTTGTTACTCATAATCAGTTTGAAAAAGATGACCACTGTATACTTGGTGCTTATGATACTGGAAGTGAAAGCTTAATTTGGCAGAAAAAATCTTATATTCTGACAGGTCATGGGTGTAACAATATGATTATCGCAAAAAACAGACTCTATGTTCTTGAAGAAGCACAGGGCTGTTATGACCTTTATACTGGAAGTACAGTTTGGGAACACAGACAGACTCTTGAAGAAATGAAAAAAGAAGTCGGAATAGATGCAGGAATGTATGCAGTAGGGATAACTTATTATGACAACAAGTTTTATTTTACGAATTCTGGCGGAAGTCTTTCATCATCAATGACTGGAATAGATGAACAGTATATCAAAAACATTCAGTGTATAGATGCCGATACCGGAAAATATGTATGGGGTGATTTGCCAAAGGGCTCTGCGTCCTTATTCACAAGACCGGTGGTTATAGATGATCAGTGTTTTATTATTACCTGGAATGACCTTAGGGTTTATAACGCTCAGACAGGAGAACTGATAGGAACAGATTCTTCAGTAACGAGCGTAGGTTATGAATACAACGCCTTGTATGACGGAATGTTTATCTATTTTAATCCAGATTATGATGCAAAAACTTCACAGCTTGTGGCTATTAGACCTTACTGAGGGAGAATTAGGATAAATGATTAAGAAAGAAATAGTATTAATTATTTTCATTTTATTAATAACTTCTTGTAAGACTTCGATTGATAATTCAGGGAATGTAAAAATTCGTATAAATGCAAAATCTGAATATTCAAAAGATATAGACTTTCAGGTTTTTATAGAAAATGAATATGGAAATAGTGTAAATGGGGCTCTTGTTTTGGCACAAAGTGAAAGTGGAATAACAGAACTATTTTCTTTTGATAATAGCAGTCAATCTTATACTGGCTCAATAAATGGCATAGAAGATGATTACTATAATATTATTGTGAAATCAAATTCTTTATCAAATTTTTTTTCTAAGAAAATACCTCATACCCGACTAAACAAGAAAACAGCAGTAACCTTTTTTTCTGATTCTGATGGAAATTCTGTTTTAAGCGGAAATCTTTTGAAAAAAAATCTGCCTATTCAAATAGCATGGAACTCTCTTGGGCAAAATGTAAATTATCAGGTATTAGTAAAGAATGCATTGAATACAAAATGGACTGCATCGATAAACAATTGCAACATAATTATTCCAGCAAATACATTGGACGCAGGGAATTATTATCTATATATAAACGCACAAAAAAGTTATGGAGATCTATTTTTTGAAACAGAGAATTATTATTCAGTCTCAAATATATCGAGTTCGGCAATTACTTTTACAGTACAGTAGTCTGGCTTTTTTCACACTAATATTTTTTTTATCAGCTTGTTCTCAAAATTATGGATATAAGACTTATTATTCATTGGAAATTATTAGTCCAATAGCGAATTGGAATTATTCTACAGAAGATAAAATTGAATTTTCTTGTAATATAAAAAATTCTGACTTGGTATGGGAATCGTCAATAGATGGTGTGTTGGGACGGGGCTTTGATTTTTCTAAGAAACTTTCAAATGGCGTTCATGAAATCTCAGTGAAAGACAGCAGTGCAAATAAAAGTGTAAGTACATATATTAATGTTGTTAATAAAAACAAAAAAGAAAAATGCAGCTTATTAACAGAACTTCCGTATACATATTTTTTAGATGCAGGTACAGATTTCTTTTCAGTATTTTCTCTTGATGGGAAAGTTTCTGATTTAACGCTTACTGACGGCATAAAGAAGTTAGAAAATATCATGAATAATAGTTTTATGATAAAGGATTTTTCACTTAGTTCTTGTGATATAAATTTAAAACCTGTTAATTCTTATATTAATTATTCTAGAATGGCAATTCCTTATGAAAAACAAAAGATGTTTTATGTGGTAAACACAAATGATGTTACTTCTAAAGCTCATGAAATAAATGCAAGTCTTTACTACACTGGAAAATATATTAATGTATATATCCCAGATTCTTATACGGGAGATTTATCTTTGATAGAATCTTGTATTCAGAAAATTGATTCAGGTGTTGTAAAAAAGGTAAATCAGTTATGGGGTCAATGTGCTGATGTAAACGGAGATGAAGCTATTTCTATTTTGTTCACTAATACAATAAATGAAGAAAAAGTTGCAATTGGCTTTTTTAATTCTAGAGATTTCTATGAACAAAATACTGACTTTAATTCATCTTCATATAATCCTTATAGCAATGAAATGGATATTTTGTATGTAGCTATGCCAGATGAAACAGATATTAATTATTCGATTAATTCAATTATTGCAACAGTTGCACATGAATATACACATGCGATTAATTATTCAGTGAAAACATGGAATCGTTTTATAAAAGAAGAGCTTTATGTAGATGAAGAGATTTTTCTGGATGAGGGATGGAGTCATTTAACAGAAAGTTTATGCGGTTATGGACAGTCTGGTGGAAATCAGGATTTTGTAAATTATTATCTGAATAATTCTTGTTTATATTCTTTTTGTAAAAACGATTATTTGGGACGGAATGACAGTGCAGGTCAAAGAGGTGCTGTAACTTTATTTTTATATTGGCTTTTTGTAAAAGCTGGTGGTGTAGAACAGACTGGAGATGGGCTTTCTTTTATAAATAATGGAGGTATCGATTTCTTAAAGACTATGAATTCCAGTTATCAAACAGGTTGGGAATGTATTGGAGAATTTTTTGATAAAACAACGGATTCTTTGTTTTTAGATTTTTGTAAAGAGTTAATTTCTGGTGAAATATATAATTCCTTAGAAATTGATAAAAAGGATATTTTAACTAATGAATACGTATTTAATTTCTCTACGTTAAACGATTTTTCTTTTGAGAATACATATAAATTTTTGCCTTATTCCATAATAAAATTCGACTATTCTAGTGAAGAAAGTTCAGAAATCACTGTCAATGCAAAAGATTTCGAAGGAAATGTTTATTTATTTTCAGCTAACTAGTGAAAAAATCACCTGACCTTATAAAGGCTGCTTGGGCGGCCGCCGGTTTCGTAATTTATGCTTTCTGTGATTTCGCCTTTTTCCACCAGATAATTCATGTAGTGGCGGACCGTTACACAGGAAAGGCCTGTTTCTTCTGCAATTGAGTCGCCGGTCTGGTAGCCAGGATGTTTTTTGAAAAAGTCCTGAATAAGGCTTAGAGTTTTTTCCTGAATGCCTTTTGGATAGGCTTTTTCTGAAACTGTAAGATTGTTTCTCATTATGCTGTCGATGTTTGACTGGTCTAAGACAGTTTTTGTTCGCAGAGATTCAACTTTTGATGCAAATTTTTCAAGGGCTATCTGGAAGCGTTCAAAAGCAAAGGGTTTAATAAGATAATCCAGAACTCCAAGATACATGGTATCCTCCAGAGTGCTTGTGTCGTTCGCAGCGGTAACCATAATTACTTCGGTTGGAATTTTTTGTTCTCGGATTTTCTTTAAGGTTTCAATTCCATCCATAACCGGCATATAAACATCCAGAACAATCAGGTCAACTTTATTATCTTTTAGAAAGTCCAGAGCTTCCTGTCCGTTTCTGCATGAGCCTGCTACAACAAACTTGGTGTTTTTACAAACATACTGTTCATTTATCATAGCGACCATAGGATCATCTTCTACAATTAAAACTTTATAATTCAAAGTGAAGCTCCTTAAAAAGTGTATTTAAAATCATCAATCATTATCTTTTTAAACTGACCATAAAGCAAGTTCCTTTTCCAACCTGCGATTCAAAGGCTATGCTTCCACCAAGACTTTCGATTAACTGTTTTGTATGATAGAGTCCAACACCTCTGCCGGTTCCTTTTGTTGAAAATCCATTCTGGAAAACTTTATCTTTTATATCGTCTGGAATTCCGTTTCCTGTGTCCTGAACTGTAATGAATAATTCTCCAGGTTTTGTGTAAACTCCAAAAGTTAGAGCTCTGTCGCTGCGGGACATCATCTGTGCTGTGTTCATTGCATCCAGGGCGTTATCAATTAAGTTTCCGGTGATTGTAACCAGGGCTTCTGAAGGCAGGTCAATATCATCTGAATTAAAAACTATATCTTCTTTAAGTATAAATTTTACGTTACATTCTGAAGCTCTGGCAATTTTACCAATAAGAAGGGCAGAAAAAGACGGATTATCAACAGAGTGCATTACTTTGGAAACGGTTTCTTTTTGAATGATAGAAATATTTTCGATATAAGAAACGGCTCTGTCATATTCACCAATCTGGATAAGGCCCAGAATAACGTGCAGTTTATTTGTAAAGTCGTGGTTGTTAGCCCTCATTGAATCTACCAGGAATTTTGTACCTTCAAAATCTTCTGCAAATGAATAGAATTCTTTTTTAATTTTTCTAAATAAAACGCGTGATAAAAACAGTTCAATTAAAACGGCTATCAGAGTGACTGTTAAAAAGAGGCTGACTGTTCTGAGTGTTACAGATTTAATGGAAGTCTGAAGGCGGATGGTCATAATAAATCCTTCATAAAGTCCTTCATCATAAATGGCAGAATAAGTTCTGCGCTGCGGGCCAGAAGGACCAATATCATTTTCTGTATAAAAGCCCAGTTTGTGGCTGGTAAAATCTGGAGTTTTTCCATCATATTGAGTGTTTATGAGTTCGTGATGGGTGTGATATATACGTTTGTTGTCTGTATCTACAATAGAAATAACATCAACTTCTGGAAGTTCCTGTACAACAGAGTCCATATAATCTCTGAGTGCGTCCTGATCGTAATCTTTGGTGAAAGAATAAATGCGGGTAATAAGATCTGAAGTGTTTTGTAAATCCTGATTAAAGGCTTTGTCGTTTGATTTGATGTTGATAAAAAGTCCACCAAGGCTCAGAAGTACTGTTGTCGCGGTGATTAAAATCAGCTGAGTTTTTTTGATTTCTTTTCTAATTGATTCCAGTTTGTTATTTTTATTCTTCATATTTTGACTATATCACATAAAAAAACTTTTAAAAGACTTTTTTAAGTAAAAAAAATGGACTTTAGTAAATAAAAAAAAATTGTAAACGGGAAATTCATTTTTTAATCTTTAAAAAAATTGTTTTGTTTTTTATTTGGATTATGATGTCATCAGAAATAAGGAGATACAAATGGAATTGGGACATCTATTCGAAGCAGCTATGTTGGTATGTTTTGGATTTTCGTGGCCATTAAACGTGGTTAAAGCTTATAAGGCACGTACTGCAAAAGGAACAAGCCTTGCTTTTATCATCTTAATTATTACAGGATATGTTGCAGGTATTGCTGCTAAGTTTGTGAATCATCAGTTGAATTACGTTCTTGCGGTTTACTTCTTGAACCTTGCAATAGTTCTTACAAATGTTTTTGTTTATATCAGAAATGTTCGTTTGGATAACAAAAATCAGTCTATTAAAACTAAACAGAAAATATACGAACTTCAGCAGAAGTTCAAATCAAACAATAATATCCAGGAGGAAGATATGAATTATCAGGAACTTAATACAGTTGCTAAAAAGAACGCAGTTATTTTATTTGGTGGAGATCTGGACAAACAGATTCCAGTGGCAGAGTTAGCTCAGTCATTTGACTTCAACTTCCAGATTTACAACAGAAGCGAAGAAGGCATTTCTGTAAAAACAGCTAAAGACTTCTTCCTGGAAAACATTGCAAGTATGGAACCAGAGGGGGTAATTGTTCACCTTGGTGATAAAGATATCAACCTGCTTAAATCAAGTGGTGCAGATTTCGATAAATACTACCTTGATTTGATTTCAAGCATCAAAGAAGTAAACAAGAAGTGCAGACTCGCATTTGTTTCTGTAAATAATCCAAACAATGACAAGACAATTGCAGAAATGAACCGTCACATTAAGGCACTTGCAGATTCAGAAAGAGCTGTTTTCATCAACCTTGATAATGCAAAACTCTGGAATCCAAAAGCTGCAAAAGCTGCAATTAGTTTCGCTCACAACATGGGCTTGAAAGTTAGAAAGCCTTTGACAGATGTAGCAGAAATCCTTTACAGCTACGCTTATACAGAAATTAAACCAGAAACAATTGCTACTGAACTGGTTGGTTAATTTAGTTCCTAAAAGGGTACCATAAAACTCTTAAAAATATCTTTTGTCCCGGCTTCTTCTGAAGGCTGTCAGTTTTTCAGGGGAGGCCGGGTTTTTTCTAATTAGAATTTACAGTATTCTTCAACTTCTTTTGCGTACATTTCTATTCCAGATTTCCAGAAGTCTTTCTTTGTAATATCGAATCCAGCTTTAAGACACAATTCTTCACATGACATACTTCCTGTCTGGCTTAAGAGCATTTCGTAAGTTTTGGCAAAATCTGAGCCTTCTTTTTTTGCTCTCTGATATAAACCTGCCGCAAAAAGCTGTCCAAACGCATATGGAAAATTGTAAAAATCCAGTTCAGGAATGTAATAATGACTTTTTACAGCCCACATGTATTCATGGCGTTCTGTATAATTTTTTCCATCGGCAGTTTTTTCATCATTCAGGCCGTTTCCGTAAGATTTTTCCTGGGCCTCCTGCATGAGACGGCAAAAATCATCGGCGGTGAGTTCAGAACTTTTTCTTGCCTGGAAAACTGATTCTTCAAAATAGAAGCGACAGAGAATATCTACCAGCACCTGACTGGCATCTGTTAAATCTAAATCCAGAATTTTCATGCGGTCGCTTCCCTGACTTTTTTCAATCATATCCTGTTTTACAATTGTTTCTGCAAAAGTTGAGGCGGTTTCTGCAAGTGTCATTGGATAATTGAAAAAGAGAGGTGCTTTGTTTTTCATGCAGGAGAAGTGGAAGGCATGTCCTAATTCATGTGCCAGTGTTATGATATCGCTGAAAGTCCCTGTAAAATTAGAAAGGATTCTGCTCTGGTGACCTTTTGGAAAATCTTCGTCGTAGGCTCCTCCGACTTTTCCAGGCCTTACTTCTGCATCAATCCACTGATTCTCTATGGCATTTTTTGCAAAGTCGCCCATGTTTTTGCTGAAGGAATTGTATTCATCTACAACATAATCACAAGCTTCTTTAAAGGTCCATTTTTTCGAAATGAGGGAATTTGAATTACCTAAAGCATTGGGTTTTTCTACAGGGGCAAAGAGGTCGTAAAATGCAATGCCAGGATGTTCTTTTGTTCCTGCTGTTTTACTCTGGGTTAAACCGTTTTTGCGGAGGATGTCTGCTTTTGCCTGAAAGTACTTTCTCCACATTGGCAGGGAATCTTCAATAGCGCCAATTAAGGCATTCAGGGTGTTTTTAGAAAGTCTGGAATTAAAAAGGGCATTATCAATTCCTTCTTTCCAGCCTCGTTTTTCATTCAGGGCAATTTTTTCACCCTTAAGATTGTTCAAAGCAGCCCCAAAAGCAATTCTGTTCTGAGCAAGAAGTTCAATTTCTTTTTCCCAGGATTTTTTTCTAAGTTCAGGAGAAGCTTCGTTTGCATCATTTCTTAATTCATTAAAAGTTTTACCGTTTTCGTCTTTTAAATTACTTATGATTTGTTCCTGTAAAAGGCTCCAGGCTGAAGATCCTGTGTGGGACATTTTTGAAGCAAGGGCTTCTTCTGCAGCCGACATCTGGTGTTTTTTGTCTTCTATAATTTCGTTCAGAAGATAAGAATATTCTTTTTTTTCAGGATATTCTTTATAGAAGTTTTCTAGTTTATCTTTATTTTCTGCCAGAATTTCAGAGAATTTAATGTAAAGCTGGGTTGACTGGGCATCGTAATCATCCATCTTATTAAGATTATTCATAAAAAGAGGATTTGTTGTGTCCGTTGAATAAATGATATAGGCAAATGCCTGAAGGGTTTTTAAAAGGCTGGATTCTTTGTTTAGTAAATCAATGTAAGAATTCAGCCATTCTGGGAAGCTGTTTTTATCAGTTTTGTTAAGCATGTCCTGAAGCAGGGAGAATGTGTTTTCAAGTTCTGATAAATCATTTTTATATTCTTTTGAATCTAATGAAGGATAAAGGGAATCGAGATTCCATCTTGGTATATTATTATTACTCATATTTTAAATATAATAATTTTTGAGGCAGATTTATATAGTTTTTGTGATTTTGTTTTTTAGAAACGTCTTAAAGGACAATCTGAAAGTTTAACTTTATTGCAAAGTTCCTTCATGCCGCTGAAAGAAAAATAGTCGGAAAGCAGGTCTTTTGTAACGCGGGCCTGAGGTCCAATACATATTTCTTCGAATAAATCTTCATAGTTAATATAAAGACTGTTACAAACTTCCTTGAGTTTTAGGATGTAATATTTTTTGATATTGGTTTCTTCTACATAAAAATGAGGCTGTCCTAAATACTGATTTACATTGTAGGGCAGGGAAACCAGGCGGTATTCTTTTTCGCTTATGAAGGAAGGATGTTTAAAAAGTGGAGAACTGGTAACTAATTTATTGAACAATTCGTGAATTGCTTCTGTAGAGTAATTTTGAGAATTTTTAATCAGGTCTGCAAGTTCTTTTACAATTTCCATATCATCGCAGGATTTTGAATAATTTACCTGGCAAAGGGGTGCGTGGCCTGCATCTCCAATTTTGGCAAGTAATTCTTTATTAAAAGCAATGCAGACTCCCATTCCGTTCTTTGCATATCGTGCCCACTGGGCTGCATCATCGGCGTACTCACTGAAACAGGCAGCATAACTGGAAAGCTTATCAAAATCACGCAGATTTTCGGTGAAGAGACTGTCCATTTTGGTGTAAAGACTTTGATCAAGCTGTTTTTTCACCGCAATTTTCAGTTCTTTTATGAAGTACTGCATTTCCTGACTGTCATTCATACGGCGTAAATTCCAGAGCCAGATTTCACCATTTATAATGATGCCCTTCATTGCATTAAAATCTGTGTAATGATATAGAGTTTTTTTTGTTTCTGTCTTTGTATCCATATGAAAACCACCTTCCTTTATTTTAGCACAGAAAGACTTCTAGTAAAAAAAATTGTTTACGAAAACGTTTGAAAAAATATTCGTCCATTTTTATTAGAGGTTTGTTATATTTTAATAAATTTCTTTGAACTAATATGCACTTAATTAATCACATAAGAAATGTAAATAAAAAAAGTTGTACTAAATTATTGTTTCTTCGGGAGGAAACTTTTATGTTTTTTGCAAAAAAAGATAATGTGATTACTGTAAAATATCAGGATCTAGATCATCCTGCTAAAACAAATTCTCTTTCAAAATCAGAGTTGAAACAAAAAAAGGTGGATCTTGAAGGTCTTCAGGCTCTCAAAAAAGATCCCCGCATTCTGATAATGGAAGTGATTGTTTAAACAGGTGCTTCTTGCTCAAAAACAATTGAAATTATATTTTATTTGAAAAAAAAATTTTTCTGTTATAAGATTTTCTATTATGAAAAAAATTAATAATGCTATAGTTTCTTTTGTTTTTGTTTTGCTGGTCATTTTTTTATTTCTTGCAATGCAAAGATATAATGATTATAAACTCAAAACTAATCTAACAGCTTTCCAGAAAAGCGAAATGCAAACTACCGTAGATAATTACATCAATATTATTGATTATATGCGGAAAGATTTAATTGCAAATTATGAAAAAAAAGGGCTTGAATACTCTGAGGATGATATAAAAGAAGAAGTATTAAAGTTCTTACGCCAGATTGTTCATGAAGCAGATTTTGCAAATGGTGCATATTTGTGGGTTAATGAAGTTCTTAAATATTCTGGTGGTGATAATTATGCCATCAGACAGGTGCATGGAAATCTTCCTGAAACAGAAGGAATGTATCTTTCCACCGCTATGGAAGATGCTGTCGGAAATCTGCCTTATTTAAAAGAATTGAACGGAATTAAAGAAAAAGGCGAACTGATTTATAAATATTATTTTAAGGAATATCATTCGGATAAAGTTTCTGAAAAAATAACTTATGCAAAACTTTATGAACCTTATAACTGGATTGTTTGTACTGGAACTTATTTAAATTCTATGTATGAACCTGCAGGCGGAATAAGTAAAAAGAATAATCTTATTTTTATGATTTTCTGTATGATTATTCTGCTTTTTTCTTTAGCGATGTTCCTTTATATCATAGCTGTTACTTTTATAAAGTCACGCAAATTGATGAAAGAAGCTGAATCTCTAAAAGTTGAAGTTGCAACTGATAATCTTACAGGGGCTGGCAGTCGTGCTTATGGAGTTTCCCTTTTAACAGAATGCTTAAATAATTACAATTCTACTGGAAGAAAATATGCAATCGCAATTTTTGATGTTGATGATTTTAAGTCTATAAATGATCGTTATGGTCACTATGTTGGTGATGATGTTCTTAAGAATTTTGTTGAAACTGTTAAAAAGACACTTACAGATGATATGTATTTAATTCGCTGGGGTGGAGATGAATTCGTCCTTATTTACACAAAAGAAGATTCTGCAATTGATCAGGTGCTCGATAAATTAAATAAAAAGATTGCTTCATCTAGTGTAACAACAGAAATTGGTGTAACAGTAAAATATACAGTTTCAATTGGAGCCAGTCATATTGCTTCTAAAGACAAGGATATTAAGGATATTATCAAACGTATTGATGATGCACTTTATCTGGCTAAACGTAATAAAAATTCTTTTTATGTAATTGAATAAATTTATATAAACTGTCAATTTTTTCTTTTATATTTATTATGAGTAAGTACAAATGTTTAACGAGGATTTTTTTAAATGAAAAAAATTATTTTTTTTAATCTTCCAATGAAGTCTATGGAAAATAATGAGGCTTGTTTTTTTGGAAAAGGTAATATTGATTGTAAATATGAAGGAAAAGTTAAATTCGGTTTGATAGCAGCCCTTTATGGAACTATAAGTCAAAATGATAATATTCTGGTAGTAATTAATAAAACAAATTCAAATTTTCCTAATGATAGTGATAAAAATATTGATTTTTTTAAGCAGGAATTTAAGGATGTTTTGAAAATTGATCTTATTGAAAATAAAAATCTTAAGATTGTAGAAAGTCCTTTCACCGAAAGTCGTCAGGATATGCAGACTCTTTACAGAGAATATCTGAATCTGATTGAGGAGGAGGACTGGCTTTACGCAGATACAACTTTTGGGCCCCGATTAAATCTTCCAATAATTTTCAGTCTTTTTAATTTTGCAGAAAAATTTTTTGATGCCGAAGTAAAACTTCTTCTGAATGTAAAAGCTTCTTTTGGAAAGGGAAATGTGCTTATTGAGGATAGTCAGGCCTTGTATGATATTTCTCCATTTTATAGTCTGACTAATTTGACAAATGCAATGAAAGCTAAGAGTGGTGAACAGGCTGTAAAAATGCTTGATGATTTCTTTAATTTGTAAGCGGTTTTCGTATGGAAAGATTTGAAAAGAATCGCCTGGAAAAGAAATTTCTAAAATATATTTTTGGAGATGATTCTGATGAAAAGTCCGGGCTTAGCCTTGTTGAATTAAGAAATCTCAAAAATGATGCAAAAGATAAAAATGATGTTTTTGTCTCTGAATATGAATCCCGCAAGGCAAAATTAGCTCAGGTCATTTGGGATTATTTTTCTTTTTTTAGCGGTGAAGATGATGATATTTCTGAAAACTCAATAAATGAACTTTTAAAACTGATTGATTTTTTTATGCTCACATTTGTTCCGGATCCTTCTAAAGACAGGGAGTACGTTCTGCATTATTTGCGAAAGGCTCTTAAAAGAACAAAAGAAAGTAATACAGTTAAAGATGGATTTGATAAAAACAACTATTCTAAAATAAAAAAATGGGAAAAGCTTTTTAATTCTGTAAGACCAGATCTTGATTTTGACATTCAGAATCATGAGCATCAGGAACTGCTTGCTGAATTTAGACTTCAAGAATACTTAGCCGGACATGACTGTGTGAATGAAACTAAAAGGCGAAATTTCTATCTGAAAAGAATAAAAGAAGCGGCAAGACTTGACCGTATTTCTGTTGAAAGCATTGATTATGAAAATTCAGATTCTTCTTCTACAAAAATAGATGTCCAGTCGGTTGTTGAAAATAATATGATTGGCAAGTGCAGGGAAGACGAAACTTATAAAGTTCTGTTCTCGAAAATTCAAGAAAGGTTTTCCCACAGTCAGGACAGAGAAGGAAAAAGCACCAGAAAATATCTTTCGGCCTTGATAACAATTCGTCTTGTGCGGGAAAAAAATAAGAGCAATTCTCTCGATGTGTTATTTTTGGATTTGATGGCGGAATACGACTTTAGCGATAAGGAATTACTTAGAGAATTGCGGCAGGATTTTGATAAGGGAACAAAATTTCCAAAACAAAAAGAAATTGCCGCAAGATTTGTAAGGCCTGCTACCGGGAATGAAAGAAAAGGGGATGATGCATCCCGGTATTTGAAGCCTTACGTAAAAATTATGAAAGAATATTTATCTTAATCATCGTATTGTGCAGAACAAATTAACTGATTATTTGAGTCTGTAAAAATTATACAGACGTGCATATTCTGGTATTGTTTTGAGTCTAGACGTGAATCCAGATTTGCTGCAACATCTTTATTTACTTTTAAAGTTTGTTTTATGTCACCTTCTGAGGCTGCCTGTCCGTTTTTGTACCTAACCCAGATATAATAAGTAGAACCACTTTTGTACATTTTTATTGTATGTTCGCTGTTATCTTCAATAGTTTCGTAATCTCCATAAAGGTAGGATGAATAATCATCAAAACTTCTTTCTGTCTTGTCATAATAATAATATGGGAAGCTTGCAGTAGGGGTTTGAGCCCAGAGAAATACTGATAAAAATATAGCTGATAAAAAGATTGATATTTTATGTTTCATGTTTTTTCCTTTGATTAAATTATTTTATTAATTATTACCAGGCAGCCTTGTAAACTTTATCTGCCAGAGCTTTTACTTCCGATTCGCTTGCAACTGTATCTGTTGCTTCGTAGGCAAGTACTGCGGCTCCTGCAACTGCCAGTGCACCCACTATTCCTTTTCCGACTTTCTTTGCACTTGCAATTTGTTTGTCTTTTGCTTCTTTTGTAATAAAATTTATACCTTCATCATTAAGATAAAGGGTCATTTTATCTCCATTGCGGGAAAATCTTATTATACGTTTATTATCTTCATAAAGAGGTTTATATAATTCATTATTTAAGGTATTGATAGATTGGCTTGTAATTTCACGGAAACAAATTTCATTATCTGTATAGGTGTAATACCATTTAATGTAGCCTTCAGTTTTTTTATCAACATATTTTATATTGTTTTCTGTTATTTCAAGAAAATAATCACTGTTGCCAATTTTATTTTTTGCCCAGTTTCCGACAGGTGTATTGTTTTGTGCAAAAAGGCCTGTTATGAATAAAAATAAAAGATTTACAAAAATACACAATTTTTTCATTTGTTTTCTCCTAACGAAATGTTATCATTTAAATGACACATTTTAAATAAGATAATTATTTGTATTTTAATGAAAAATTTTTAAAGACTGTCAATTTTTTTAAAATTAGGTGCTAAAATTAAAAAAGGATTTTACGTGAATGAATATTAATTTTATTTTTGAACAAAGCAATTCTCTGTCAGAAGAAGAAATTTCTTCTTTGAAAAATTTTAGTTCTCTTATTGCATCCCCATTTGACCGACAGGAAGAAATTTTTGATTTTCTTAAAAAAAATGAAATCCAGGGGGAAACTTTAAGTCAGAGCTTAAAAAACTGGTTTTTGCATATTAAAGAAAATTACAAAGAAAGTTTTGAGAAAAATCCAGTTCTGGTTTTCCTGCTTTATAAATGTATTTCTTTTTTAAATTATGATGATTTTAAATCAATCTTCCCTGCAAAAAAAGCCGTTACAGAGCAAAATATATATGATTACTCTACAGAAATATTCAAAAGCAAAAGTGCGGATGAAGCTGTAAGTAATTTTGCAAAATCATTTGTAAGTTCTGCTTTTAGTGTAAAAAATATCAATAAAAACAGAGCAGAAAATTATGATGATGACTTACGACTTTTACAGAAATTATTTTTCTTTTTGTTGTGGGATTTATCTTCTCCAGAAGATGAAGTTTTCTTTTCAGAAGCTTTAAAATCCTGCTGGTATTCAAGTCAGACTCTTTCTGAACTTTTTAACAAACTTAAAGACAGATATTCTTTTAATTCAAATAAAAATGTTCTGCTGGTGGATTTTACTGATTTTAAGGGAGTGCATTTTGAACAGAATGAAAGCGTTCTGCGGCTTCTTTATAATTTTACAAGACCAGATTTTTCAATAAAAGAAGGAATTATCAGTCAGTTAAATTTTATTCGGGAACAGCAGAAAGCAATCCTTCCAATCTGTCCTAACACCAGACGAGATAATTATAGTCCTGCTCAGGCTAAGGCCGAAATAAATCAGGCTCGCAACAATTTAGTAAGTCTGAAAAATCTGGATTTTGGTTTTACCCTTAATGATTTTA
>CAMPAL010000030.1 GCA_946631855.1 uncultured Treponema sp.
TTTTTATACTTACAGTTTTTCCTGTAAAAATTTGGAGGATACTTATGAAGAAAAATTTTGGAAAGCAAACATATTTATATCCAATGCCTGTTTTAATCATCGCTACTTATGATGAAGATGGTAACGTTGATGCAATGAATGCGGCTTGGGGTGGAATTCATGATACTAATCAGATTGGAATTTGTATCAGCCCTGAACATAAAACTGCAAAAAATCTTTTAAAGAAAAAGGCCTTTACTGTAAGTATGGCAGATGCAAAACACGTAGCAGAGTGTGATTATCTTGGAATTGCTTCTGGAAATAAAGTTTCGAATAAGCTTGAAAAAGTTGGTTTTACAACAAGTAAGAGTGAATTTGTAGATGCACCTGTTATTGATCAGCTTCCAATGACTTTGGAATGCGAGCTTGTTAGTTATGATACATCTACTGGCTGCATGGTTGGAAATATTATCAATATTCAGGCTGATGAAGAAGTTCTTACCGACGGTAAAATTGATGTTACAAAGCTTCAGGCTATCACCTATGATTCGGTTAATCATAAATATGTACAGTTGGGTTCAATTGTAGGAAATGCCTTTAGTGATGGCAAAAAGTTTATGTAAGGAGCATCCTGGATGGTTGAAGTTAAAAATTTAGAAGTATTTGGTCTTGATCGTGCTTTAAATGCAAAGGGAAATTCTTTTAATGTTGGAGAAATTGATACAACTCTTCCTTTTGATAAAACTGATGATAATAAACAGTGGAAGGTTGCAAAAAGTCTTGGTGGAAATATGTTCCCTCACCAGTCGCATGATGCTTTTATAAAAGGTATTCTGGTAATTTTTGATATCAAGGGAAACGGTGTTTTTATGCCAGAATTCCAGCGTTATCATTTTGCGGATATTGTAATGAGTCAGTCTACCATGCACAGTATGGATAAATTTATGACTTCAGATTATGACCCTTTTACAAAGTATGTTTCTGAAAATACAAAAAAAGAAGCTCGTGCAAATTATGAACGTTATGTAGAAGCTAAAAAATCTGGTGATAAACAGAAAATTTATGAAGCTTTTGAAATTATGGTTCATAACTTACCACGTGGACTTGAACTTTGGGCAACTGTAACTACAAATTATCTTCAGCTTAAAACAATTGTAATTCAGCGTTTCCATCATAAAAATATTGAAGACTGGCGTGCCTTTGTTGAGGCCTGCTACAAACTTCCATATTTTAGAGAGCTTTGTGGCTTTACTGCTTCCGAGTGGGACTTGAGTCAATGGTAATGATAACCAAAATACATCCTTGTATTTTGGTTATCTGAAGTTTTGACTTTGTCAAAACTTCGGTGGCAAAGTTGCATCCTTGCAACATTCTTCAATTTTCATTTTTTTGGAGTTTCTTATGTTACGACTTATTTCCTGGAATATTGATTCGTTGAATGCGGCACTTACATCTACCTCGGCTAGAGCTGTTTTGTCGCAGGATGTACTTAAAACAATCCGCAGTCTTGAGCCTGATGCAATTGCAATTCAGGAAACAAAACTTCCTGCCGAAGGTCCTTCTGTCAGACATGAAGAACTTCTTGCACAGTATTTTCCAGGGTACAAATGGGTCTGGGTTTCTTCCGTTCCTCCTGCCAGAAAAGGTTATGCCGGAACAATGATGCTTTATAAGGAAGGTCTTTCCCCTGTAAAGTCGGTTCCTAAAATTTCCGCTCCAGATACAATGGATGATGAAGGACGTCTTCTTACACTGGAGTTCGAAAAATTCTATTTTGTAAATGTGTATACCCCTAATGCTGGTGATGAACTCAAGCGTCTTTCTGACCGCCAGAAGTGGGACATCTTATATGCAGAATATTTATCTTCCCTTGATAAGTCTAAACCGGTTATTGCCTGTGGTGATTTTAATGTTGCTCACAAGGAAATAGACCTGGCCAACCCTGCAAGCAATCATTTTTCTGCTGGTTTTACATATGAAGAAAGAGATGGATTTACAAATCTCCTGTCAAAAGGTTTTGTCGATACTTTCAGATTAATTCACGGAGATGTAAAAGACGTTTATTCCTGGTGGGGACAGAGAATCAAAACCAGCAAGATAAACAATTCGGGCTGGCGTATTGATTATTTCTTAGTGAGCGACAGAATTAAAGATCTGGTGAAAAAATCAGAGATGATAGATTCAGGTCCACGTCAGGATCATACACCAATTCTGCTGGAAATAGACCTGTAATTATTCAAGAAATTTATCTTTAATTGCTTTAGTTTCTTCTTCTGAAAACTGGAGACGTGCCTTAAAAAATGCGTCCAGAGAACCATATTCTTTTTCCAGAGATTTCAAAGCATATTCAATATATTCCTGTTTGGCGATGTAGTAATGCATCATCTTTTTTGCAATCTTATGATTATGCTTTGAAATTAAAACTCCAAGATAAATAAACTTTGCCTTTTGCTGAGTTACTCTGTTTGTCATTAGATAATCTTCAATGATAGCTTTACGGTCGACCCCAAGAAATGAAAGCAATAGAGCTGCTATAAGTCCAGTTCTATCCTTACCGGCAGAGCAGTGGAAAATAACAGAATAATTTTTTTCGTCAAGAGTTAGAATAAATTTCAGAATATTTACAACACGATCTTGGGCATCACCTTTGACCATGTTTATATAAAGTTCTTCCATTTCAGGCATAAGTGATAGTGAAAGAAGACTATGAATCTTTTTTTCGTGACTAATTCCAACAACAGCTTCAGATAAAATAGGAAGATGATGATAAGTGACACCAGTTGGAATTTTTGAAGGTCTTTCCTGAGTTTCTTTACTTGTACGTAAATCCACAATTGTATGGATTTTGTACATATTCTTGAAAAGCTCAAGAACAACTGGAGAAAGTTTGCGAAGGGTAGTTCCTCGAATAAGCATGTAAGGCTTTATTTTACGGCCGTCAGAACATACAATTCCACCTAAGTCTCTGAAATTACGTTTGCTTGCAAGTTTTGGAATTTTCATTCTTAGATTATACTACGGAAATCGGGTTATTTAAACTGTATGTTTTCAACAATATCGGCTTAGTTATTATTAGCAATTTCTTCTAATTCAGTATCGTCATATATAACTTTATATCCATTATATGTAGTAATAAATCCAATTTTATCAGCAACTCCAAGAATATCATAGAGTTTGTTAAGCCTGTTTCTTATAGTTCCTTCAGACCGATAAACAGCTTGACTGATTTCGAGGTATTGCTTTTTTTCCAGAACTAATTGTAATAGTTTTACATCATCTTTTTTTGTTCCTGGATAAGGAAAAATATTTAGTTTTTTATTAGGAAGACTGTTTTTTATTTCAATAATGTTCTTTTCTTTGAAAAGAAAAAAAACAACACTTAAAATAAATAACGCTGCTGTTGTATCTATTAAACTTTTTAAGAATACTGTCTTTCCAAATCTTATTTGTGTCATAAAAGAAATTGAAAAAATAGTAACCAAAATAATTATTTTAGTTTTTTTATTTATTGAAAAGAAATTTCTTATATATAACGTTTGAAAGCATAAAAAGCTCATTAATAACCCCATAATATTGCCAGGCTCATTAATAAAGATTAATAAAGTATATATAAAAGATAAAATAGACAAAGTAATTACTTTTTCTGGATAAATAAATAAAAATATAAAACAAATAATTGATAATGTATCAAGAATTATTGCTTCTAATTTTTTTTCAATGAAGATATTGAATGATTCATAATCTACCCCAGTAATTATAATTTTTATTATTGCAAAGGTTAGAATGAATATAGCTATTAATGAGAAGATTTTTATAATGCGTAGATTTTTTTTTGAATAGAATTTAGAAGTTAAGCCCATAAATAATCTGTCCCATATAAAAAAGACTCAAAAATACCTGTATTTAGAGTTTTTAATTTTATTTTTATTTGTTCCGAAACTTGTTCATAATTCCATGTTTTAGATACAAATGGATTATAAACATTATTTTGTGAATCAATTTTTTCAGATTGGTGATAACCTTCTATCATAATTAAAGCTAATATATTCATACCTTCTTCAATAATTCTTTTATTTCCACCTTCAAAAGTAGAAATAAAAGCTAATCGATTATAAATATCAAAATCATCAGAGGGTTGATGTGCAAAATATTTTTGAAATCCTTTTATTTCTGCAATATAAATACATAGGTGTGCTATTGCAGTTCTTTCAGGTTCAATGCATTTTGCGGCAAATGGAATTGTTGCTATTAATTTTGCAGTTTTACAATTTGTAAGCCAGTTAGTTTCTTCTTCCGTAAATCTAAAAACTTTACTAATTTCAGATACAAAATAATTCCATTCTGGGCCTAATTCAAATTTTTCTTCGTCTTTAAATGCTAAATTTGTTTGAATCATTATCTTTCCTTTTTTTATGTGGGGTAATTTTAGCATTACATATGTAATATTTAAAGGTGATTTGCATATGATGTATGTAATATTCGTTATTTTTAATCAAATTTTATATTGTTAAATTATACGAGTTTTGTACAATAAACATAAGAATAATATATAAGTTATTCGATTATATTTTAAAACAAATGGAGAAAGTAAAATGAAAACTTTAAAAAATTTAATTCTTGTACTTGGATTGTTATTATCAGGTGTTATGTTTGCTCAGGAAAATGTAGAAACAAAGCAAAATATTGAAATAAAATCTGTAGATATCTTAGGTCCATATTTTGTTGTAAAGCAAGATGGAAATAAAGCTTACTGGTATGATTTTTATAATGAAACAAAAGTTTCATCAAAAGAAGTGTATTCTACTATAAAGCTTAATCCAGATTCAAATAAAATGCTAAAAATGAGTACATTCAATTATGTTTTATCACTCATTTTATCAACAGCATGTGTATCAGGATTTGTAATAGCAATGGTTTCACAGGATGAAAATGTAAAGAAAATCTCTTCTACCGTTGGATGGGTTTGTGGAATGGGCATGTGTATTCCTTTAGGTATTGGACTAAGTCAGGAGCGAAAGGCTGTTAACATATATAATTTATCTAATGTAAAGGAATAATTGTGGTAGTATATAGTGGTTTGTGTTTTGCAGACCACATAAACCGGTTTTCTCTATATAAATATCTAATTTCATGAACTAATTCCAAAAAAAGATACATTTTTCAACTCAGGAAAATTCTCTAAACCTTTTATTGATTTGACTTTTGGGAATCCTTCGAACCATAATTCTACATCTGTAATACCCTTTCTAAGATATACTGAATAATTTTTTTTATTTGTCTTTATTGTAATTTTTTCTTTTTGATTATCATTTGTTATTTTTTCTAGTGGTTCCCATACATAGAAAACCTGCTTTTCCTCTGGTTTATCCAGGTAAACTTTACAGGCTGTACCGCAATCTTTATTTGTATTGATGTAGATAACAGCATCGTCTTGTACACTATTATATGAATCTATTCCAAGACAAATATTTTCATCATCAATTTTATAGAAATAATAATCAAAATAAGTCCCCCCTTTGGATGAAGCAACTACTAATACAGAATTATATTTTGTCTCTCCAAATAAATTAGTTTCTATTACTTCTTGAATCCGATCTTTTTTATTTATCTTGAAGGATTGGTAATTTTCAGAAATTTCAACTACATCATTTTGTTGATTCTTTTGGAAAGGGTCTGCATAAACTAAAGCCCCACACAGTAATACACATGATATAATAAATTTTTTTAACATAATCAATTTTACCATCCCGATTTAGATTAAGAGTCTCCATGTATTTTTTTTCATCTTTGCCAATACTTGTGACTACTCATAGACTATTTTATATCCATAATAACGTGTAATAAAACCAGTCCGATCACCAACGTTTAATATATCGTATAATTTGTTAAGTCTATTTCTAATAGTTCCTGGATTTCCTCGCAATTCAGATGCTATTTCTTTGTATTTTTTATTTTCGAGTACTTTTTCTAATAAATCAATATCACATCTATTAATTCCCTTAAAATTTGCAAGATTTAAAACATGAACCGTGTTTATATCTACAAGAACTTTTGAAATATGGAATTCCGAAATAAAGAAATATGACAGAATTATTACAAATGAGTATGCTATTTTAAGAATTGTGCTTTCAATGAAATCTGAGATTCCAAAATGTAGAGGAATAAGTATTTCATATAAATAAATGCAAATAAAAATGGAGATTTTACTTTTTTTATATTTTGAAAAAAGACCTCTTACAAGAAAGGTTCCGAATGTTAAAAAGAACATAGGGATACACATCATATTGTCGGAACTTCTGAAAGCAATTACAATTGAATACCATAAACTTATTATACCAATTAAAGCAAATTTTTGAGGTTTGAGTAGAAGGAAAAAAGTAATAATTATTATACAGTTATTTTCGATAAATGAGAAAATATAGTAATTGTTTTTCACTCTTTTGAAGAAATTTGTACTATTCAGAATATTAATATTTGCAATTAGTAATAATAGCAATGCAAAAAATGAAGCCACTTTTACAATTGTTAGTGCTTTTTTCGAATAAAAAAAATTCGTGTTCATGTAATTATGACCACCCTCCAATTGGACTAACGGTAAAAATAGTATCAAGTAATTCGTTGGAATATGAATTAAACATTTTTTTATCTCTTATTTTTTTTGATATTAAAAAATTTAACATATAACATTTATTCTTTAAAGTTAAATAGGCTTAAATCAGTCCATATCCTCTATTACAAATGTAATAAACTTTTTTTTATGTAGAGGAAAGCGAAGATTCTGTTATTTTGTATAACAGTGAAAATGATGAAAAGCTTTTTGTATTAAATAATCTGGAACTTTCAACACGATTGTTTGAAAAAGAAAATGGTACAGTTTCATTTATTTGTAAAAAAACAAATGTAAGTGAAGTCAACGATGCTAAGAAGTTTTTTATGAATAAACTATTACTTTCAATTGTTATTACACAGTATGGTTCCGACTATGCTATTCAAAATTATTTTGATATCACAGAAAATAGTAATCATTGTAATTTTGAATATGATTATAGTGATATAATTGACTTTTGTTATTCTGAAAAGAAAAATATTGAGTTGTTATAAACTTAAAAAAAATCTAATTGAAATTGTAAACTTTAAGTCTCGGTTTGAGCACCTTAGCTTATAAAGCTAAGGGCTAATAGATGGTTGAAAGAGTGGTTATTTTTTTACGTTTCCCCAGTCCATACCGTTCATCTCAACAATATTTCCCTTATCATCAAATGTCAATTCGCGGAATTTTACGTTTCTTTTTTGGTTTATACCGTTGGAACGTTCGCAGTCGTGGTAGAAGAGGTACCATTTTCCCTGGAATTCGAGAATTGAGTGGTGAGTTGTCCAGCCTAAAACTGGAGTAAGGATTTTTCCACCATAGGTGTATGGACCGTAAACGTTTTTAGAAGTTGCATAACAGAGGAAGTGAGTTGTTCCTGTTGAATATGTAAAGTAGTATGTGTCACCTTTTTTGAAGAGCCATGGATCTTCAAAGTAACGGCGGTCTTCATCACCACCTGTAAGAGGCTTTCCGTTTTCATCAAGAATAACTAAGTCGCGAACTTCTTCTGCCAGCTCTTTCATATTGTCTTTCATTAAAGCAATTTTAGGAGTACAAGCAGGTTCCTGACCCTGTGGTTCCTTATTATCAGCAGACCATTTGTTATTTCTGTACTGATCAAGCTGACCACCCCAAATACCACCAAAAGTAAGATAGTATTTACCATCTGTATCTGGGAACATACAAGGGTCAATTGAATATGAGCCTTTAATATAATCATCTTCTGGCTTAAAAGGTCCTTCTGGTTTGTCGCCAACTGCAATACCAATACGGAAGAAACCTTCTTTATCACGAGCAGGGAAAACAAAGTAATATTTTCCATCTTTTTCAACACAGTCTGGAGCCCAAAGCTGTTTGCTTGCCCATTTAACATCTTTAAGTGTAAAAGCACATCCACAGTCTCTAGGATATGTTTCTGTATCTTTCATTTCGTATACATGATAGTCTTTCATGTCATACTGATCACCATTGTCATTATTTTCAACATCTGCATCTTCGTCATGAGAAGGATAGATATAAATTTTTCCGTTAAAAACATGTGCAGAAGGGTCTGCGGTATAAAGATCATTTACTAAAGGTCTTTTCTGAATACTCATTTGTAATAAACTCCTGTAGATTTAATTAATGTATTTTCCTTCAGGAGGACAGAATAAGCAATCAGTTATATTACCTAAACGATGAATTTATTTTACAGCTCCCGGACATTCCAATTCGGCATTTCGAGCGGCTGCCCATGTTCCTTTTTTAAGAGCAGCTTCAAAATCTCCAGAATTTAAGTATTCATACATAAAACCGGCATTAAAAGAGTCTCCACAGGCGGTTGTGTTTACGGCATGAACTTTTTCTGTTGGAACTTCTACAAATATTCCGTCTTTAGCGGCGTAAGTGGGGTCTGTCCCCCTGGTAACTACAATTATATTATGCAGTTCTTTGCTTTTGCTGGTGATGTTGTTTTTGAGGCTTTCCTGACTTCCACCAAAAGTTTTAATGAATTCTTCATCATTAATTTTTATGATATCCGGTACGGTGCTTTTAAGAGTTCTTTCCATATTCTGGCCAATATAATCGGCAAGAAAAAGTTTTCCGGCGTCTTTTGCCATGCCTGCAATTGTGGCGTACAAATCATCAGACCAGATTCCAGGCCTACTACCAGCCAGAAGAACTCCATCAATCTCTTCGAAAGCTTCATTTATATATTTCAGGAGTTTGACTTCCGCATTTCTGATTTTTCCATCATCATCATTTAATTGTGGCTCTCCAACTACAAGTTCAGTTGTGGTTCCTGCTTTACGATCCAGAAGAGTCCAGCACTCTCGTGTAAAGCCTGGAATAGAAACTGATTGAATATCCATTTTATCCTTGGCTGCTAAATCTAAAAAGAGCTGCTGATTTTTTTCTCCAAGTGGACAGATTACTTTGGCACATCCTTCTTCAATCTGATTTAAAACACGGGCAGAATTAACTGCTTTTCCAGAGGCATCCTGACGGTAAGATTTTGAACGGTTTACATGGGTAAGAGTCAGGTCTTCAAAATTAATTGTTCTCTGGAGTGTTGAACTTAAGCATATACAAAGGATTTTTTTCATTTTTTTTCCTCTTCAGAATTCTTTTTGGCAAGTCCAGCCATTTTTGTAAAAGTTTTTTCCAGATATTGTGCTTCACCTTCAGAAAGGCTTGCCCGAGACAAGATACTTCTCCAGAAATTTTCCATATCTTCCCGGCCCGGCATTTTGAAAAATCCTATTTTTTGCATGTTGTTGGTGATATTTTCAACTGTCTGGTCAATTCTTTCCAGGGTGAGTGGAGTATAGCCTCTGTACTGACCCTTTTTCTCGTTTATATTTTCTCTGAACATGTGGTAAGACATAATTTGTACTGCATGACTCAGGTTTAGTGAACCAAAATTATCTGATGATGGGATTGTTACACCAAGATTGCATTCATCCAGCTGAGGGTCTGTAAGGCCTGTTCTTTCGTTTCCAAATACAATTGCAATTTTTGATTCCTGTGTTTTTTCACCAGCGATTTTAGCAAATTCTTCAGGCAGCAGAAGTTTTCCCCGTTTTTTTCCTTTACGGCGGGTAGTTCCTGCACAAATTGAACAATCTGCTGTTGCTTCACGGATTGAATTGTAAAAATGAGCTTTATCAAAAATTTCACCGGCATGAATGGCAAGTACGTGAATGTGTTCAATATCATAATCTTCAATTTTGCCTACAATGCGTAAATCAGAAATATCATTATTTGCCATTGCACGGCATGCTGCTCCAATATTTCTGGATTCATCAGGATGGTCTAATACTATTACAATGTTTGAAAGATTCATAAGGTGAGTATATCAGATTTTTAATTACTCTGCTTCCTTTTCAAGAATATGTTCACTTCCGCATTCAATTATTTTTTGAACATGTTCATCGGCGAGGGAATAAAAAACGATTTTTCCATCTCTTTTTGTTTTTACAAGACCAGCATCCAGTAATGTTTTAAGCTGATGAGAAACTGCGGAAACAGTCATATTAAGCAGGGCAGAAATATCACTTACGCACATCTGGCTTTTATCCAGAGCAATCATGATTTTTACACGGGTTGGATCACCAAAGATTTTGAAAAATTCTGCAAGATCTAAAATCAGTTTTTTGGAAGGAAACTCTTTTTTAACTTTATTTACAATGTCAGCATGAATGACGTCTGTGTCATTATTTGCTTCATTAATCATTTTAAATTCCTCTTTATTTGAATATAATTTCAATTGAATATTTATTCAAGTTTATAAAGCAGGAAAAATTGTCTATTTTTTTCCTAAGAGGGTAAAGTTTTTTGCTTCATTACAGAAAACAATTCCGCTGCCGGCTTCTGAAAAACACGGAAGACTGGTGATTGCTGTCAGGATGTCATTTTTCTTTTCAGAAGGAACAAGAATCATGAGCATGTCTTTTTCTGGAACAATTTTCATTCCAAAAAAGGCTGCATCTCCTTCTTTTGCAGTTCCCCTGGCTCCAATAATAGTTCCTCCACCAGCGCCTGCTTTTCTTGCGGCTGCCATAGCATCTTCTGCATATCCTTTGTTTACAATTACATTTATCATTTCGTAAGAAGTCATATCTGCATCTCCTGCTTCTTTTTCAGATTTTTCCGGCTGATTAAAACTAGCCTCATCAATTTTACTGCCAGCTTTTACAAAATAGCCCAAATCGATGGTGAAAAGAACTCCAAAATGAGCTTTTTTTTCTTCAGATGCATGGGTAATCGCCTGTAAAACATCTTCTTTTATATCATCATCAATAATGATATAAACAATGTCTTTTGAAGTATCACCCAAACCCAAAAGCTGAAGAACACTGTTTGAGGCAGTTCCTTTTCCCATAAGAATTGAACCACCACCGGCACCAGCTTTTTTTGCTGTATCAGTTATAAATTCTCCACTATTGTGGGGTACGATACTGACTATCAGAGAGTATTTCATGAATTACCTCCATCTGAAAGTTTTGTACTTGTTGATTTTTTTTGTTTAAATTTAAAAATTATTCCCATTATCTGAATGGCAATTAAAGGCATCATGGCAACAAGGGCAATTACTCCAAAAGAATCGTTTCCATTGTTACCAGAATTGGCTGCTCCCAGGGTGAAAGAAAGTACAAAGGTTGATGTGAGCGGGCCGGAAGCAACTCCACCCGAATCAAAAGCAATTCCTGAAAATAAAGAAGGACTGAAAATCATTAAAAACATTGCAAGAATGTATCCTGGAATTAAGACGAATTTCAGATTAAAGCCGGTGATTGCCCTGATGATGGAAAGTCCAATTGCAATTGCAGTTCCTACCGAAAAGAAAATCAGGAGCATTTTTCTTTTGATTGTACCACCACTTACATGTTCTACCTGTTCACTTAAAACCCATACTGCAGGTTCAGCACAAACAATTATTGCACCAAGGGCAAGTCCTGTTCCAACAAGAAGAATGTACCAGAATCCACCATTGTTTACGGCCTTTTCACCTAAAGCCTGGCCAAGTGCTGCACCAGCCTGTGAAAATCCACCGTTTACACCAATCAGGAAAATTGTTAATCCTATAAATGCGTATAAAAATCCTATTACAATTCTTACTGTCTGGCGCCTGGTCATTTTTAAAAGGAAAATCTGGAAGAGGATAAACATTCCGAACAAAGGTAAAATTGATATTAAAGATTCCTTCAGGGTGTGTCCCGCAATACTTCTAAAAGAAGAGAAGACTTGTTTTAAAAATCCTCCTGAAACAAGAGCTGTTTCTGCCTGCACCGAAGAATCTGCTAAAATCTGATTTTCAAAAGCTCCTGAAAATTTCAGATAAATTGAATAGAGCAAAACTGCAAGAACTGGCCCCACTGAACAAACTCCAGTTAAGCCGAAAGAGTTGTCATTATCATCGCGGACGGAAGAAACACCAAGTCCAAGGGCCATTATAAATGGAACTGTCATAGGACCTGTTGTAGCTCCTCCAGAATCGAACGCAATGCCGGTGAAGGAATCTGGTGCAAACATCACAACTGCAAAAAGAATTATGTATGCAAGTAAAAATGTAAGCTTGATGGAAAAATTTAGGACTGTGCGGAGAAGGCCAAGCATAATAAAAAGTCCAACTCCGGCAGCTATTACAAATGTAATTGCAGATTTATTTACAAAGGAAAAAACGCCCCTGACCTGATCTCCAAAAACCTGAATGTCTGGTTCTGCGGCGGTAACAATAAATCCAATTATAAAAGCTACTATCAGTAAAAGGGGGAGAGAACGTTTTTTTGTCAGTTCCGCACCCGAACGTTCTCCTAAAGGCTGGATGCCTAAATCTACACCCAAAAGAAAAATGGTGAGTCCTACAATAAGCAAAATCCCACCAATAACAAAGCGGGTAAGAAGTACTGCCTCAAGATGCACTGCAAAAATCCCTAAAATAAGGACTATAAGCATAATTGGCAAAACTGAGACAGCTGTTTCTTTAAGTTTATTTAGAATATTCATTGTTTAGAAAGAATTATTTATCCAGAAAAGCATTCCAGCCTTTCTTTTCAATTCCATCACACCACTGTTTAGCGTATTTTTTAGCACCTTCCAGGTCGTGATCGCGATAGTTTCCACATTCCTGTTCAGTTGTTGCAGGAATAGCTTTATCCCAAACTGCAACTTTTTTAAGAACATTCATAAGATGATTTGCAACTTCTTCTTCTGTAAGTTCGCCCCAGATTGTAAAGTAGAAACCTGTTCGGCAACCCATAGGAGAAAGATCAATTACACCTTCCATTTCGTCGCGGATATATTCTGCAATCAGGTGTTCCAGTGTATGAATTGCACCTGTTGGCATAAATTCTTTGTTTGGCTGTGTAAAACGGATATCATATTTAGAAACTACGTCACCTTTTTTTCCAACTTTGCGGGCTGCAAGACGTACAAATGGTGCTGTTACTTTTGTGTGGTCAAGATTGAATGAATCTACATTGTATTTTTTTTCCATAGTTGTTACTCCTATAACTCTTTTATTACATTAAGAAGAAGTGCAGAACTTGCTTTAGAAGCCTTTTCTTCTTCGTAGTTTACTTTTACATTTTCATCAGCACAGTCTGACATACAGCGGATAATTACAAAAGGATATCCGAATAAAGAACAGGTGTGAGCAATAGCACAGCCCTCCATCTCTACACAGGCAGGCTGGAAATTGTTGATGATAAAATCTTTTCTTTCTCCACCAGCAATAAACTGGTCTCCAGAAGCAATTCTTCCTTTAATAATTTTGTGTTCTTTTGCAAGGTCAGATTTTTCAAAACTCTGGATGATTTTATTTACAGTTTTTTCATCAGCCTTGAAAGTTTCAGGAAGGCCTGGAACCTGACCAAGTTTGTATCCAAAGAATGATGTATCAAAATCATGATAAACAGTTTCCGTAGAAACTACAAAGTCATAAATATTAAGTCCTTCCTGAGTTGCTCCTGCAATTCCTGTATTTATTACGAGTGAAATATCATATTTTACAAGAAGCATCTGAGTACACAAAGCGGCATTTACTTTTCCAACACCACATTTTACAACTACAACATCTTTGTCAAAAAGTTTTCCTTTGTAGAAGGTGTAATGATTTGTTTTTTCAGTTTGTGTATTTGTCATGTTTTCCAAAATTACTGCAATTTCAGAATCCATAGCTCCAATAATACCAATCATTGTTTTAACTCCCTTTCTCTTTCCTGTTTTAATTCTTTGTAATTTTTCAGATAGTGATTAAGAATTTCATCAGATAATTTTTCTTCCAGGTGGAACTTTAAAATCACCACTTTCATAAGTTTTTTATAAATGATGAAACCTGCAACCAGTCCACCAAAAGCCATTACAATCAGCATAACGCCAAGAATATTTGAAAAGGCTTCGCTATCTATAGAAACTACTCTTGAAAGAATAAAAATTCCAATTACCAGCAGCAGAATGATTAAAACAAAGGTGATAAGAATTTCTGCCGCTGTTGCAATAAACATAAAAGTGGTGGAAAAATTCTTTTTATTTCGATAAGCAATTTGTTCTTTTTTACGTCTGGCTTTTTCTTCGTCGTCTAAATCTTCCATATTTTAATCCTTATTTATTTTTTTCATCTTGTACTGTCAAAATGATGAATGAAATAATCAGAAGAATACCACAAATTACAACAGCAGAATCTGCAATATTGAAGGTTGGCCATCTTTCCATTCCAAAAAGGCCGAAAAATTTTACATCAATAAAATCTACAACCCCTTCTTTTCTGAAAAATCTGTCTATAAGGTTTCCAAGTCCACCACCGACAATTCCCATAATTGCCCAGCTTTGTAAACGAGTCCAGCTTTTGTTTCTAAAATAAACTACGAGAACAAGAATAATTACAATCAATGGCATTAATGAAAACAAAAGATGTCTTGCAGTTTCAGACCAGGTCGCACCAACGCTAAAGGCAACTCCTGTATTTGAAACGTGAATTATACGAAGAAAATCACCAAAGAATTGAGCACCAATTGTGTATGGCGGAATGTATTTTACAACAAGAGCTTTTGAAATCTGGTCAAGAAAAACTACAAGTACAGTAAGAATAATAGGCCAGAGTTTAGATTTAAGTGTTTTTTCCATAATTAAAATATACAGATTTGTGAATAAGTTTTAAAGGATTTTATTCAGATGTTTCTGATGTTTCACTTATTTCAGGATTTTCTGCTATTTCCGGTTTTATGATTTCTAAAGTTTTTTCCACCATCAATTGTGGGGTTCTAAGTTTAGGATCACGTTTTAGTTCCATAAATAAAGCAAGTAATGGATCGGTCTGTTCAATACACCCATATCCTGGAGTTTTATATTCACTTATTGTATCAAGGCTGAAAGTTCCCAGAATGCGTTCTTCATTTGTTTTAGAAAAATCTGAAAGGGCGGTAGAACCCATTTCGTCTGTTACCAGATAAAATTTTGTTTCTTTGCCATATTTTTCATCAATAATTGCAGTAAGTGCTTTGAACTCCTGCATAATATTGTAAGTGTAGAATTCTCTTTGAGCCATGTACCACTGTTTATTGTTTAAACTTCTGATAATCGATGAAATTCTTCTGATAATTTTCATGTCTTCAAAAGTATGAATCCAGCGCAAATCGTTTGCAAAAAAATCGGTGGAGCAAACATTATATCCTTCTTTTGCAAGCAGTTGTAAATATGGTTTGTAAGATTGACTGTCTCCACGTTTATCTGGAACAAAAAGAATTAATGCTTTAGGTTTAACAGCTTCTTCTGCTCCAAGTGGAGTTGCAGGGCTGTATTCATACATTATTGCATCTGAACCGGAAAAAAGAGGGGCTTTTTCGAATCCTGTTCTAAAATTTCCTTTAAAACGGGTGATATTTTCGGTAATTCCAATTTTGTTTTTGTTTAATTCTACTGGTCGGAATACAAAAGTTATGGCAATTGCAAAAAGACTTAAAGTAACAGTAAAAACAGCCCAGGTTTTCATAAGAGGACTGTAGTGGTCGATGTAAAGTCTTTCAACATAGCGGAAAATAGCATGGAAGTTTGATAAAAATACCAGCAGTCCAAGAAGGAGCCCTAAAAGGGTGAAAAAATCAACTCCCCATGAAAAAATCTGAAGTATGGTGAGGATAAAAGTTAAAGGGGCAAGAGCAACAAGAGGGTCTCGTCTAACATGATTTACAAAAAAAACTCTAAGGTTGGTTAGTAAGAGCAGAACAAAAATTAAAAGTTCACCATAAAATTTCATATTCAAAATTATAATTGGGGATTAAATTGTAAGCAAGTAGGCTTTCAACTTTCAATTTTTCCCATTATAATTTTAATTATGTCTTACGAAGTAACAGCTACTAGAAGGCGTCCTCAACAATTTGATGATCTGGTTGGTCAGGAATTTGTTGCAGAGACACTTAAAAATTCAATAAAATCTGGAAAGACAGCTCATGCATATTTGTTTGCGGGGCCTCGTGGTTGCGGTAAAACTTCAACTGCCAGAATTCTTGCAAAAGCTCTGAATTGTCAGAATGGTCCAACCGATTGTCCTTGTGGAGTATGTTCAAACTGTCAGGAAATTACAAAAGGTTCTTCTCTTGATGTAATTGAAATTGATGGAGCTTCTAACAACAGTGTAGAAAATATCCGTCAGATTAAGGATGAAGTTCTTTTTCCTCCAAGCAATTCTAAATATAAAATCTATATAATTGATGAAGTTCATATGCTTTCAACTTCGGCTTTCAATGCCCTTTTAAAAACTATTGAAGAGCCTCCTGCATATGTAATCTTCATCTTTGCTACTACAGAATTGCAGAAAGTTCCTGCTACCATCAAATCACGCTGTCAGCAGTACAATTTCCGTCTTGTAGCTATTGATAAAATCAAACAGTGTCTGGCACAGGCCGCTGCAGAATTGAATGTTCAGGCTGATGATGAAGCACTTTTCTGGATTGCCAGAGAATCAACTGGTTCAATGCGCGATGCCTACACACTTTTTGATCAGGTTGTTGCATTTAGTGACGGTTACATTACTTACGACAAAATTCGAGATAAACTGGGACTTGTTGGAATTGATCGCCTGAACAGTATTTTTGAAGCTTGTGTTCAGGGCAAAACTGATGAAGTAATCAGCCTGCTTGATGAATTTTTGCAGGGTGGTATTTCAATTGAACAGTTAATTTCAAATAGTGCTGATTATTTACGTTCTTTACTTTTGATAAAAAGTGGAATCACCAGAGAAGCATTACTTGGCAACTCAGTAGAAAGATATTCTCAAGATGTTCTGAACGCCTGGAATCCTCTTCAGATAGAAAGAGCCTTATCAATCTATTTACAGCTTTATCGCGATATCAGATATTCTTTATCTCCAAGATATGAACTGGAACTTGCTTTTAGCAGACTTTGCTGGATTGGACAGTATGTTTCAAATATGGAAGTTAAAAAAGCTATTGATGCAGCTCAGGCTTTACTGGCAGGTGCACCTTCACCAGCGACACAGGCTGTTCCTGCTGCAGAAGTTCGTTCCCCAGAAGTTCCTTCAGCATCAGTTACTTCACCAGTGCCAGAAACTCCTGCTGCAAGTTCAGAAGTTCGTACATCAATTCAGGTTCCAAACGGACTTCCCCGATTATCCATGCTTGATAATATGAACGAAGAACCAGAACCTGAGCCGGAAATAAACCAGAGGGGGACTGAAAACCCTTTTCATGATGGCGGACCACTGCCGCCTGAACAATCAGTGGAAAATGCAAGTGTAGTACAGAATCAGCCGGCAGAAGTTCGGGATGAACTGACAATTCATATTCCTCAGTCAAATATCACTTCTGAAGGTGTCGTGCCTACTGTTATCATTCCAAAATCATCTTCCGGTTATTCTTTTAATCCTGATGATGATGATTTTGATGCGGGTGGTGACGGCTGGTCAAATATGGATGCTCCACCAGATGATGAATATGTTCCAAGTGAAGCTGATTATGAAAGCCGTGCAGAAGCCGCATTTGATTCTGCTCCTTCTTCCACCGACAAAATGGAAGCTCCTGTTCAGCTGGAAGATTCTTTTACCACCGCTGATGGAAGACAGATGACAGTTGCTCAGTTGCGGGGCAGTGTTATGGCAGCCCTTTCTGTTACAGATGGTTTTGCAGCTTCAGATCTTGAACGTACAGGACTCTGGAAGGTAGGAGATTCTTCTATTTCTACAGAAGTTTTAAATAGTTATGATCTGGAACTTATAAAAAAGAAGATACAGGTGATTGAAGCAGAAGTTTCAAATATTTGTGGAAAACCAATGCAGTTTTATGTATCTTTAAAACAGGAAAATATAAATCAGAATAAAGCACCTGTGAAAATTCCTTTGCAGGTAGAATTTCTGGTAGATACTTTTAAAGGCACAATTGTTGCAGGGAAGATGTAATATGAATCCTTTTGATTTGTTAAAAAACACCCAGGCTATAAAAGAACAGTCTGAAAAACTTCAGGAAGAACTTGCTTCTATCAGAGCAGAAGGTTCTTCTGGTGGACGCATGGTAACTATAACACTTAATGGTAAGTTTGAAATGATGGGAATTAAACTTGATCCAATTTGTGTTGATAATCGTGATGTTCAGATGCTTGAAGATTTGATTGTTGCAGCACATAAAAATGCAATGGAAAATGTTCAGGAACAGATAAAAAGTAAATCTCAGTCGCTTTTAGGCGGCATGGATTTAAGCAAATTCGGATTATAAGATGAATGCATTTGATGAATTGGCAGGTAATTTTTCTCGTCTTCCTGGAATAGGGAAAAAAAGTGCAATAAGAATGGTAAACTGGCTCTTAAAACAGGATGCTTCTTACGTCCAGAAGTTTGCCCAGAATTTAGGAAGTCTTCAGGAAAAAATAAAACCATGTTCAATTTGCGGTGTATGGACAGAAACTGATCCTTGTCCAATTTGTTCAGACTCTATGCGCGATAAATCTCAAATTTGCGTTGTAGAACAATCCCAGGATGTTTCAACTTTCGAAGCATATGGTGAATACAAGGGACTTTATCATGTTTTAGGTGGACTTATAAAACCTCTGGAAGGAATAGGTCCATCACAACTTTCTATACAATCTTTGTTGAATCGCATAAAAAATGGCGGCATTAGTGAGATAATCCTTGCTACAAATCCTACTGTCGAAGGGGATACTACTGCCTTGTATTTAAACAAAGTGATAAACGAGCTTGGGTTACCAGAAATTCCAAAAGTAACAAGACTTGCAACAGGAATTCCAGTAGGTGGTGATCTTGAATATGTTGATAAGAGAACTTTGAGCCTTAGTTTCAGAGGCCGTAGTTCAATGTAGTAGGGGAAATTTCTTAACAATTCTATATATACAGGTTGAAAGATAAAAATTTAAAAATTTAACATGGACAATTTCATTTTTTGGGATTATATTTAAATAGATTTGAAGAAAATTATTGTAAGGGGAGTAACAGATGGAATCTAACAATTCTATTGTATCAGGATTTGATAATGACAAAGACGACTCATTAAAAATTACCTTACACAAGATTCCTGGTGTTGAAAATAGCTGTCTAGTTGTGCTTGAAGGTTATATCGACACTTACAATTCGTCATTTTTTCAGAAACAGCTTACAAAAGTAATTGGAGCTGGTTATTTTAATTTATTGTTTAATTGTGGGGCTCTTTCCTACGTATCTTCTACAGGTCTTGGCTCATTTACAATCTTGTTAAAGATGGTAAAAGTTAAGGGTGGAGATATTGTACTTTCTGAAGTACAGGAGAAAGTTGCTGAAGTATTCCAGATTTTGGGATTCTCACAGTTCTTTAATTTAAAAGAAACAACTGAAGAGGCAATTGAATATTTGCGTCATGATGGCGATAAATCTACAGGTAATGTGTTCCCTAAGTTGTTAACTTGTCCTTCTTGTGGAAAGAGTGTTCAGGCTGCTCGTGCCGGACGTTTCCGCTGTACAAATTGTAAGGCAATTATAACAATTAGCGAACAGGGTGATATCTTCTTAGGATAATCATCCGCTATCAAATAAAGTTCTGTGTATTTTTTAATACAAGAAAGACTGCACTTTTGAAGAGGTGCAGTTTTTTTTCTTTAAAACAAAAAAAGCCCTTCTTGCGAAGAGCTTTTTTTATATACATTTGGTTATTAACTAGCGGAGCAAGCTGAGAACGTTCTGGCTCTGCTGATTTGCCTGTGAAAGCATTGCTGTACCAGCCTGAGAGAGTACGTTAGAACTTGTGAATCTAACCATTTCTTCAGCCATGTCTGTATCACGGATGCGTGATTCAGAAGCCTGGAGGTTTTCAGCACCAATATCAAGTCCTGTTACTGTCTTTTCGAGGCGGTTCTGGTAAGCACCAAGGTCAGCACGCTGTTTGTTGATCTTCAT
>CAMPAL010000031.1 GCA_946631855.1 uncultured Treponema sp.
CAGGTTACAAAAGATATTTTAAATACAAACCCAAGAATTACACAGTATGTAGATACTTATGATGGACGTGATACAGAACCAGTTGCATTCCAGGCAAAACTTCCTTTAGTTCTTATTTTAGGTGCAGAAGGAATTGCCGTTGGTATGTCCACTTATATCCTCCAGCATAATATTAATGAAGTTATTGATGCGGAAATAAAATGTCTTAAGGGCGAAAAATTCCAGCTTTACCCAGACTTCCCTACCGGCGGACTTATTGATGTAAGTGACTATCAGGATGGACTTGGAAAAATTGTAACACGTGCAAAGATGGACACCAGCGATGATAAAAAAATCGTCATCACTGAATTACCATATGGTTCTACAACTGAAAGTCTTTGTGATTCAATTGAAAAGGCTGTTAAAAACGGAAAAATAAAGGCTTCTTCAATTCAAGATTACACTTCTGACAAGGTAAACATTGAAATCAGACTTCAGCGGGGAGTTTATACAAAAGATGTAGTTGATTCTCTTTACGCTTTTACAGAATGTGAACAGACAATCTACTGTAATCTTCTGGTTATTAAAGATAATATGCCGGTTCAGATGACATGTACTCAGGTCATCCAGCACCACGCAAAACAACTTACAGGCATTTTAAAAAGAGAACTTGAACTTGAAAAAGAAGACCTGATGGAAAAACTTCATCTGAGAACTCTGGAAAGAATTTTCGTTGAAGAAAGAATTTACAAAAAAATTGAAAGTCAGAAAACTGAAGAAGGCGTAAACAAGGCTGTAAAAGATGGATTTAAGCCATTTAAGGATGAACTTATCCGTCCAATTACAGATGAAGATGTTGAACACCTTTTGAGAATCCCAATCAGAAGAATTTCTTTGTATGATATGAACAAAAACAGACAGGAAGTTACTGCCATCAACAATCGTATCAAGGAAATCAATAAACTGCTTAAACATCTGGTTGATTATGCAATCTCCTGGCTGCAGGGAATTCAAGCTAAACTTAACACAGCAGACCTTAAAAGACGAACAAAAATCACAAATATCAGCACAGTTGATGTTAAAGCCGTTACAAAAAGAGATATGCCTTTCAGATATGATGAAAAAAGCGGATATCTTGGAAGCGGAGTCTCAGGTGGCGTAGAACTGTTCAAAGTTACACCATACGATAAAATCCTCTATGTCAGAAAAAGTGGTATTTATTCGGTTTCAGAAACTCCTGACAAACTTTTTGTAGGACCTGGAATGCGTTACTGTGGCTTTGCAGACAAAGAAAGCCTTGCAAAAGTCCTCTTTACAGTTATTTACAGAGAACCTGAAACTCAATACATCTACATAAAACGCTGTAAAATTCCATCATTCATCATGAACAGGGATTATTTCCTTGCACCGGAAGGAATGGAAGTTTTACACATTGATACAAGAAAAAACTTCACCTTTGAATTGAATTATGTCAAAAAGCCAAAAATGAAGATTTTCAAAGAAGCATTTAAAGCTGGTGATTTCGAAGAAAAATCCCTTAAGGCAAAAGGTGTTCGTGTTGCAGCAAAAGAAGTACAAACCATTTCTGTTCAAAGCGAAAAACCTGCTCAGGGCAATTTATTTTAAGGATATTTTTTGATGGATATCCTGACCCGACCAGTTCAATTTGAAGAAACTATAAAAGGTTCCCGTTTTCTCTCTGAATTAATTCCCTGCGATTCTCAGGCAATGGCAAGAGAAATTGTAAAAGCACAGAAAACAAAATATGCAGATGCAACCCATGTAGTTCATGCATTTATTACAGGCCCTTCCTGTGAAGTTATGGGAATGAGTGATGATGGTGAACCTTCTGGAACTGCCGGACGTCCTGTTTTAGATGTATTAAAAGGCCGAAAATGCACAAACCTTATTCTGACTGTAACCCGCTGGTTTGGAGGAACTTTACTTGGAACCGGCGGTCTTGTAAAAGCCTACTCGGGTGGTGCAAAAGCAGTCCTTGAAAAAGCTGATAAAGAAAGTGCATTTGAAGAACTGGTTGCAAAATCTGATTTTGAATTTTCCTGCGACTACTCTTTATACAAAGTCATAAAAATAAATCTGGAACAATATCACATCTATGATTTACAGGAAAACTTTGAAACAGCAATTTCGATCAAAGGTAAAATCAGGGAAGATGAAAAATCTAAACTTTCTGACGCTCTGAAAAATCTTTCTAACGGAAAAATTATTTTATAAAATCTTAGTAACTTCCAGAAGATTTTTGCAGACCTTCCAGCTGCTTTTAAGTACATCTTCTGCAGGTGGTGTACGGTCCGGAACCAGAATAACTTTCATACCAGCCGCGATGGCACTTCGAGCTCCATTCGGACTGTCTTCCACCGCAACACACTCCTCCGCCTTCAAGCCAAGAGATTTACATGCCAGCTGGTAGATTTCAGGATCTGGCTTTGAATGAGTAACCATTTCGCCGGTTGTACGGGTTTCAAAAAAACTGATTAATCCAGCATTTGTCATCTGTCTTTTTACAGTTGGACCTCGGGTGGAGGAAGCAAGTGCCAGACGATATTTAGGTTTTAAATATTCCAGAATTTCTTTTGCATATGGCATAAGAGGGATTCCTGTGGAGAACTCAATTTCTCGAAATAATTCCGAACAGCGTTCCAGATATTTTTCTGCATCCAGTTCCTGTCCGTAAAGTTCCCTCAAAATAATGGCAGAATCATAATAATTTGTTCCCCTGCACTTATTGATTGAATCAATACCTTCAGGAAGACCAAATTCTTTTCGGGCAATCTCCCAAGTTTTATCACAAATTGACTCAGAATCCAGAAGAACCCCATCCATATCAAAAATTACTGCCTTAATATTTGAATCGCACATCTTAATTACAAATCCTCTGAACGTAAAATATCATATTTTTTGCCTTATGTTTATAATTTTTTTGTTTTCTGATAAACTATGCGGATTATGAAAGCAAAACTCCTTTTTTCCATCATTTTATTATTTAATATAAATTTATTTGCCCAGAATCAGACAATTTATATCTGGCGTGATGTAGAAGGAATGAAAAAAGAACCTTCTGTAATGTTTGTGCATAAACCTAAAAAAGAAAATAATGGAGCCTGTGTGATTGTTTGTCCAGGCGGATCTTACCATCATCTGGATCTTTATGCAGAAGGTCACACAACCGCAGAATGGTTTGCAGAACAAGGCTTTACCTCTTTTATGCTCAAATACCGAACTAATCAAAGTTTGTACAACGCACCCGCAATGCTGGAAGACCTGCAGAGAGCAATTCAGATTGTCCGCGAAAATGCTGATGAATTCGGCGTAGATCCAAACCGGCTTGGCGTGATTGGTTTTTCTGCTGGTGGACATCTGGTTGCAATGGCTGGCGAATTTTTTGAAACTCACAATGAACTTAAAAAGCTTGGAATTGAAACAAATGTAAGTTTACGTCCAGATTTTGTAGTTCCTGTTTACCCTGTTGTTTCAATGCAGGATGATATTGCCCACCGCTGGTCCAGAAACAGTCTTTTAGGATATGCTCCCAGAAACAAAACTCAGGAAAGAAAAGACGAATTTTCTCTTGAACTACAGGTTCCTGACAACATGCCTCCAACCTATGTAGTTGTTGCAGAAGACGACCCTGTTGTTATTCCTGAAAATGCAAAAAGATTATATGCCGCTCTGGAAGCAAAAAACATTCCAAACTGCCGCATTGCCATTTACGAATGGGGAAAACACGGATTTGGAATGAAACCAGACACAGCCTTTATGAAGACCTTCCACTGGAATGAGGCCTTAAAAGACTGGCTGATTGAGATTGGCATTATTTCCCAATAAAACTTATTTTACTCCAAGAGCAATTTCAAGAACTTCCCTTACATCGCTTACAGGCATAAACTTTATTCCCTGCTTTACGATTTCTGGAATTTCCTCCAGGTCTTTTTCATTTGCCTTTGGAATAATGATTGTTTTAATCTTATTTCTTTTTGCTGCAACAGTTTTTTCACGAAGACCGCCAATTGGCAAAACCTGTCCGGTCAAAGAAAGTTCTCCTGTCATGGCTAAATGAGGCTTAATCTTTTTTCCGAGAAGAAGTGAAACAAAGGTGGTTGCCATGGTAATTCCTGCACTTGGACCATCTTTTGGAGTTGCTCCTTCTGGAATGTGAAGGTGAACCATATTTTCATCAAACCATTTTGCTTTTTTACTTCCACGGTCAAGAACAAACTTTCGGGCCCAGTTAAAAGCAATCTGACTGGATTCCTTCATCACATCACCCATTTGACCTGTGAGCACTAACCCACCCTTTCCTGCAAAACTTGTAGATTCAATCAACAGGGTATCTCCACCCATGCTTGTCCAGGCCAGCCCGATTGCGGTTCCAGGAACTTTTGCCTCTTTAATCTGACTTTCATCAAAATCAGGCTTTCCAAGATATTTATACAAATCTGGAGCATCAATATTATAAACAGGCAGTTCTTTCTTTTCTTCAGAACCTTCCTGATCCTTATTTTTTTCCTGATTTATAAGAATTTCTGTAACAATTTTTCGGTTAATCTTATCCAGACATTTTTCATAATTTCGAACACCAGATTCGCGGGCATACTCCTGAGCAATCTGCATTAAAGCAGCCTTTGTATATTTTACCTGAGTCTTTTTCAATCCGTTCTTTTCAAGATTTTTTGGAATAAGATATTTCTTTGCAATTTCCAGTTTTTCCTGATCAATATATCCACTCAACTCAAGAATTTCTGCACGATCTAGAAGAGGACCTGGTATTGTATCCAGAGAGTTTGCAGTCAAAATAAAGAATACATTTGAAACATCAAAAGGCAAATCCAGATAATTATCGCGGAAATTAACATTCTGTTCAGGATCAAGAACTTCCAGCAAAGCAGAAGCAGGATCTCCATTATGACTTGACCCCATCTTATCAACTTCATCAATCAGGAAAACAGGTGACTTACTCTTTGTAATTTTTATACCCTGAATGATTTTTCCAGGCATTGCACCAATATAGGTTCTTCTGTGTCCCTTGATTTCAGCTTCATCACGCATACCACCAACTGAAAATCTGAAGAAAGGTTTATTCATTGCATTTGCAATTGAACGGCCGACAGAAGTTTTTCCAACTCCCGGAGGACCAACCAGAATCAAAATTGAACCTTTACTATCACCCTTTAATTTTCGTACAGCAAGATATTCAATAATTCTTTTCTTAACCTCTTCCATTCCAAAATGATCTGCTTCAAGGATTTTTCCGGCTTTATCCAGATTATAATCTTCTTTAATTTCTTCATTCCATGGAAGCTGACATACCAGTTCTAAGAAATTTCTTGTTCCAATATATTCAGAAGAATTTGGATCCATAAGGGCAAACTTTTCAAGTTCACTTTCAACAGTTTCCTTAATTTCTCCTTCAAACTTGAACTCACTTATCTTCTTTTTAAATTTCTGATAATCAGTAGCATTTCCTTCTACAGTTTCACCCAGTTCTTCCTGAATTGAACGCATTTCTTCACGCAGAAAATATTCTCTCTGATTTTTTTCAATCTTTTCATTCAATTCATTCTGAATCTTTTTCTGAACCTTAAGAACTTCCTGTTCCTTCTTTATAAATACAAGAACCTGCTCCATTCTCTGGCGTACATTTATTGTTTCAAGGATTTTCTGCTGCTCAAGTTTATCAACATTAAGAATTGAAGCAATAAAATCTGCAATTTTTCCAGGATTATCAATATTCACCATATTGAGGCGCATTTCTTCTGAAAACAAAGGATTATTTTCAGAAACTTCTTTCATTTCGCTGATTAAAGCACGGGTCAATGCCTTTACTTCAAAAGTATCAGCTTCTTCATCATCAAGATATTCAACTGCGGCTGCAATTGGGGTTGAACGATGCAATACTTTACGAATCTTAAAACGTTTCTGGGTAGAAATAAAAATATTAATTCCACCATCAGGAAGGTTAACCTTTTTTATGATACGGGCAACTGTTCCAATTCTGAAAATATCATCTACCGAAGGAGCCTCAGTATCATTTTTTAACATTACAATTCCAATGAAGCCCTCTTTGTCGCAGGCCTCCTCCACAACCTTTACATCGTCAGGTGAATTAATCATCAATGGTGTAAAAATGCCAGGAAAAATTGGACGTCCTGCAAGTGGAATAATAGTCAATTTGTTTGGCAAAATCTGATCTGTCGAGATTATAGAATTATCATTGTTACTGTTCATATAAAAAAATATAATAAAAAAATAATTCTATCGTCAATTTTTCTTCACAAGAGTGAGTTTTTTTATTAAGTTTTATTTATGATATTTACAAAAGAGAGAAAATTACAAATCAGTCTTAAGGGCACAAATCTTCTGATTGCATTTCTAATTAGTACAGCCCTTGCTTTAGCATTTTTTATTCCGGGAGTTTTAGGCTATCTTGGACTTCCATCCTTTTCTGAATCAAAAGCCCTCTGGATAACTATTGGAATAATCATTTATCTTATTGAACTTTTTATTTTCTGGGATGGAATTATCAGAATATATCTTACTTCTACACAGCTTGGAATTAAACTAAGGGTTTTAGGTGTAATTTTTGGTATGATTATACCAGTCAACATTATCATCCTCATATACATGATTTATATTGTTCGAACAGAATATACTTTTGAAAGTGCAAAGAACAAACTGGACGAAGAAAGAAAAGATCTGCAAATCTGTAAAACAAAATATCCTATTCTCATGGTGCATGGAGTTTTCTTCCGCGATTTCAGATATTTTAATTACTGGGGTCGTATTCCTGAAGAACTTGAAAAAAATGGTGCAAAAATCTTTTATGGAGACCAGCAGTCAGCGGAATCGGTTGTAAACAGCGGAAAAACCATTGCCAAAAAGATAAAACAAATTTGCGAAGAAGAAGGCTGTGAAAAAGTAAACATAATTGCCCATTCAAAAGGTGGTCTTGATTCCCGCTGGGCAATCAGTATGGAAGGAATGGCTCCTTATGTTGCAAGTCTGACTACAATCAACACACCACACAGGGGCTGTCTTTTTGCAGAATACCTGCTTTCTAAAATTCCAGAAAAACGACAGAAAATTATTGCCGAAGTTTATAACGAGATACTTCTAAAACTTGGTGATACAAATCCTGATTTTCTGACTTCTGTAAACGATTTGACTGTTGAATCCTGTAAAAAATTCAACGAAAAAGTTCTGGACTCGCCACTTGTTTACTACCAGAGTGTTGGTTCAAAAATGAACAAAAGACATGGTGGAAAATTCCCGCTGAATTATTCCTACCCTCTTGTAAAACACTACGACGGAAACAATGACGGACTTGTAGGCCAGGATTCCTGTCCATGGGGAGAAAGATTCCAGTTCCTTACAACAAAGTACAAAAAAGGAATTTCCCATGGAGATATGATTGACCTTTACAAGCAGAATTTAAAAGACTTCGATGTCCGTGAATTTTATGTTCAGCTGGTGAAGGACTTAAAAGACAGAGGTTTCTAACAAACTAAATTAAACTTAATTTTTCTGAAGTTCGGAAGAAATAAATATTTCATCCTGATACCAGTCAATCAGAAGGCTGAAAATTTCATCTTTATAGCCTTCTGAAGAAACCTTTATTTTCCAGACTGCTGCTGATTTTAATTCTTCATTTTCCAGTTCCGAAAGAGAAACCCACTTATCCTTATATAAAAGCTGGAAATTTGCACTTTCAGAAATATTTTCGCCAGTTTCTGAATCATAGGCAAAAGTTTTAATCTTAATATCACGAACCATGTTCTTTAAGAAATCACAGGAAATCAGGCAGGCTTCTGAATCAACTGAAAAAGATTTCCACCACACATAAGGTCCTACTACAACTTTTACACGATAATTGCCGTGTTTCAGGAAGACTGTATTCATTGAATAAGTTTTATTTTTTGCGGCAGGACGACTTGCTTCAAGTTTAGTTCCAAATGTAAAAACCTTATCAATAAGGCGGCTTCCCTTTACAAAGAGAGTTCTGTTTCCCCCCTTCACTTCAGGAATTTTATCATTATCATTTTCAAAAAAGAATGCCCTGACTGGAAGATCCATGCTGTTAGAAAGAGCTCTTGGCATTTCCATTTCCATACTTACAGGGGTGTACCATTTTCGAAGAATTGTTCTATGAATAAGACCTGCCTTCCAGAGCCCTGCAAAAACAAGCAGAACAGCAAGAACAATCAGGCTTATCTTTTTAATTCTTATACGAATCTTGTCTTTTGCCTCAATTTTAGGATAAGTATAAGTTTTAGAAGTCATTACAGTCTTTGCAACCTGCACTCTTAATTCATGAGTATCATAATGATTCAGATATTTCTTCACCTGCTTTAAGACTGCATCAATAGACTGATAACGGTTCTTTGCTTTAGGACGAATCATTTTATGAATAAGACGGCAAACTGATTTAGGAATGGTTTTATCCAGTTTTCGAGGTTTGATATATACACCCTTTTTTATTACTTTCAGAGTATCCATTGAAAATTCTGACGGATAAGGCTTTGAACCTGTCACCATCTCGTAAAGCATAATTCCCAAAGCGTAAATATCTGCACGGGCATCTACAGATGAAGAATCTTCAAACTGTTCAGGAGGCATATAGGCTGGAGTTCCAAGTGCTACTCCAGTTTCAGTCACATTATCTCCGGCGGAATCACTTGCAATACCAAAATCTGCAAGTTTAATCTCCCCTCTTTTTGAAATAAGAATATTTCCAGGCTTTATATCGCGGTGAACAATATCTTTTGAATGAGCATATTTAAGGGCATAACAGACATCCTGCATAAAAAGCATGGCTATAGGACAAGGAAGAACAGTCTGTTTTTTTATGATTTTATCCAGAGCAACTCCATCCACCAGTTCTTCCACCATGTAGCGGTAACCTGCTTCGGTGAAATAATCAAAAAGATGGACGATATAAGGACTTTGCAAATCAAGGAGAATCTGAGCTTCTTTTTTAAATCTTTCTGCATTTCCAGACTTATTGCGGGCTGTCATTTTTTTGATAACAACATATCGCTTCAATGAAGGATGAATTGCCTTGTAAACGACTCCCATTCCTCCTTTTGCAATAACTCCCGTAACCTTGTATTTACCAATTAGTGGTGGAAATTCGTCACTCATTTTGCTACCTCAACTATATCTGTATCTGGATTAAACTTTCTGTCACTTCTAACAAGGGCCACATTCTGCATTTCAGGATTATGAATCTGAATATACAAGCCGTTTTGTCTGCATTTGTACTTTTCTTTGACCGGCCTGTGACCTCCAAGATAAACATAATCTCCCGTATCATCCTGATTTATCAAATTCAAAATTGTATTTTTTACACTACCCTCACTGGCTGCATCATTTTCGGTCCAGGTCAGTCCTGCTACAATTTCAGCATCCAATCTGGCATTTATAATTTCTTCTTTTCTATACGCTGATAAAGGTTCTGCATGAGAAACCAGACATTTATTTCCAAGAAACATTAAGGGCAGATTTTTTTCAAACATATGAATCATATAAAGGATATCATCACCGTAGTATTCCTGAATAAAAAGTCTGCACATATTACCTTCATCAGCATACTTTCTGAATCCATAATCACCATCACCTGTATGATTATAAATATTTTCGTGATTACCTTTAAGAATATGACAATTTTCGGGAAACATCAGTTTGAGCTGCATCAAACCACACAAAAGAGAAAGTCCTTCCTGCATCTCCGCAGAAATTGCAGGCCCGGTATAAAGCCCTTCCTGAAATTCCAGAGATGCCGCTTCCCACCTTTCGTAAGTGTTTTTTTCGGTATGTAAAATATCTCCTACAAAAATCAGTCGTATTTTCTTTTTTTTAAGAGAATCAAATACACTATCGCCATCAGAGAGTTTGTATTTGAGAATATTCAGCAGAAAAAAAGGTCTGGCATGCAAATCTGGAACAACAATCACCGGCAGAAGATCCTGCTGAAAATCAAGAAGGCCTCCAGGACTTCCGTCTGATGCAGAAGGCCGGTAGTCAGTTTTTTCAGCCATAAGAAGATCTGTCACTTCATTTGCAATATCAAATATGACATTGTAGGATGGAATGACTTTTTCTGTAAGAGTCGCCTTAATTATTTTAAAGGATTGCTTTAAGTCCATTATGAAATTACAAGATTCATATTTCCGATTGTAATTTTATCACCAGTGTTCAGTTTTACGTACTTACCTGAAGGTATTTTTACCCCGTTTACCCAGGTTCCATTTGTACTTTCTTCATCTCTGATAAAATATGCATCTTTAATTTTCTGAATCAATGCATGATGACGGCTGGCAAGTTTATTGTCAACAACTACATCATTATCACTTTCGCGGCCAATTGTAATTTTGGCAACAAGTTCTACTTTTTTCTTATTGAACATCAAATAAGAAGCAGGCTTTGATTCACCTAAAGAATCAAGATGTCTTCCTACAGGACTACTTGTAACTATAGTTTCATTACTCATATATAAAATTATATTCCTTCATTTCAGGATTTACAAACTATTTTTGAAGTACAAAGCTCTTCCAAATGGTGTATCCTTGAACATTATATCCTTCAAAAGATCCAGAACTACCTTAACTTCCCTCTTAGTTTCTTTATCAAGGCTTGTCATTTTTGCGAACATTTTTGCCCCCGAAATAAAGGCATTTTTCTGCAATTCAGTCAGAGATTTTGCCCCTGAAGCCATAATAATATCCCACAAGGCTGTAACAAATTCCTTAGTTTGAGAAGAATTAAGATTTTCGACCCATTCATTCAAAGTTTTATAAAAGAATTTACTTTCTTCTGCAAAGTCTTTTTTAGTTTCAAAATCAGGACCAAGAATCTGCCAGGTCAAAGGGTCATGCTGCAAAACTGCAAAACCATCACTCTTAACAATTTCAAACTTCTGAGGGTGGTGGAAAATCATTCCTACAATTGAAAGTTCCGGATAAAAATTGAATAACCTTGATTCAATCGCCAGGTATTCAGGCTTTTTGAAAAAGTCGGCAGAAAATCCCGGGCCATCAAAATTATAAATCTGACTGATTTTAGACTGAACTTCACTTCCACAATTTACTGCAGTATAGATAGCAAGATTTCCGCCTTTTGAATGACCAACAATCTTAATCTGACTGTCAAAAGCCTTAGAAACTTCATCAATATATAAAAGTGCATCTTTTTGTGCCGGAACAGGTTCCTGCCAGACAATATTAAAATCTTCTTTCCAGCCAACCAGAGAATCGTCTGTTCCACGGTAAGAAACAATCACTTCTTTATCATTGAGGATGTAAGTCATTGCGGCAAACTGTTCAACATCTTTTTCGCTGAATTTTTCCCTGTAACCACAAATCTTTACATTCTTAAAACGGTTTGATTTTCCAGTCTTTATCAAAAGCTCAGAAGTTCTTTTATTAATTACATATCCGATTTTTACTCTTTCAGCATAATCTGGAGCTGCCTTAAAATCTTTTGACAGCTGTTTCAAAGTTTTTGCATCCTTAAAATCTGAAGGAACCAGCCCATTCAAAAGCGAATAAGAAATATGAGATATCAAAAGTGCATCAATTTTATTAAAAGGAACTTTATCAAAAGAAAGATCCCCTCTCCAGGTAAGATAATCAAACAAATCTGCCATTAATTTCTCCCATAAAATATATTCTATCTAAAATATAATAACGCAGGGATGATAAAAACAAGTATTTTAAACTTCAAAACAGGCTGTCCTGAACACTTTAGAAAGAGGCCTTTGACCTTTATCCTCATTCTTCCTATAATGTTAGCTCATGAACAGAGAACTGTCTCGAAAAGATAAAATTATTCTCCTGGCCACAATAGTAGTTTTTGTTCTTTTAATTTCCGATATAATTAATTTTATTTTTAATCTGATTCAAAACAAATCATACCAGCTTACTTTTTACCGTGTTACTTACTTTATAATTCTTTTTACATCCTTCACCGCCAATATGATTTATCTGCTTGTTCACGGTCACATGGCAGAAAAAATAAAATACTTCATGGCAAAAGAGGAAAAAGATTCTATCCTCATAGATCAGGTCATGAAGACTTTCGTAAATTTTATTGATGCCAAGGATGAATACACCAGAGGACATTCCAGCCGTGTTGCAAACTACTGTCGTGCTCTTACAAAACAACTGGGCTATAACGAAGAAATGCAGCAGGATATGTATTACATGGGATTAATGCATGATATTGGAAAAATGACAGTTCCTGATGAAATATTAAACAAGACCTCCCATCTGTCGGCGGATGAATGGGAAGTTATCCAGCTTCATACCCAGAACGGAGCTAACCTCTTAAAAGATTTTACAATCATGCCTTCTTTGAAAGATGCAGTACTTTATCATCATGAACGCTATGATGGAAAAGGATATTTACACCAGCTCAAAGGAGAAGATATTCCTCTGGCAGCAAGAATTATTTGTGTTGCAGATTCTTTCGATGCCATGAATACGAACCGCTGTTACAGACTTAAATATTCCCGAGACAGAATTATTCAGGAATTAAACAGATGTGCTGGAACTCAGTTTGACCCGCTTATTGCAAAAGCAATGATTGAGCTTATTAAAAATGGAACTATCGAATCATTGGATTCGAAAAAATAAAAGGAGATATCAAAAATGGATTTGATTTACGGAATCAAGGACAAGCCAAAGTTTGGAAAAGTAATTCTGTTTGCTTTACAGCAGCTTTTGGCAATCATGGCAGCTACAATTGCAGTACCTGCAATCGTAGGAAATGGACTTACAGCGTCTGCTGCTTTATTTGGTGCTGGAGTTGGTACAATTGTTTACCTTCTCTTTACAAAAAGCTCAAGCCCAGTTTTCTTAGGAAGTTCATTTGCATTCATCGGCTCAATGCTCAGTGCATTTGGTGGAGCCGCTTCAGTTCAGATTGGTTACTGGGGATTAATCATTGGTGCTTTAATGGCAGGTCTTGTTTACGTAATCATCGCAATTATCGTAAAATTCTGTGGAGTTGCATGGATTGATAAATTAATGCCTCCTGTAATTATTGGACCTACAGTTTCAATTATCGGATTAAGTCTTTCTGCAAACGCTGTAGGAGATCTTATGAAATCAAGCGTAACTGGTGGAAATGAAAAAATTGCCCTCCTCTGCGGACTTGTAACTCTTGGTGTAACAATGCTTTCTTCAACATACGGAAAGAGCATTGGCCGCTTAATTCCATTCATTCTTGGTATTCTTGCAGGATACGCACTTGCTTCTATTTTTGCTTTAATCGGATACCTCACAGACAATTCTGCACTTATCGTTATCAACTATGGTGCTTTGAAAGAAATTAAAGGCTTCTTTGCTTTGCCAAAATTCACCTTCCTTCTGGGCGGTTCTAAAGGCTTAAAAGGAATTACAGGAACATACCTTATCACACTTCTTGCTGCTTATGTTCCAGTTGCATTCGTAGTATTTGCAGAACACCTTGCTGACCACAAAAACCTTTCTTCAATTGTTGGAAAAGATCTTCTTAAAGAACCAGGTCTTACAAGAACTCTTCTTGGTGATGGTGTTGGAACTATGGTTTCTACCTTCTTTGGCGGATGTCCAAACACAACATACGGAGAATCAATTGGTTGTGTAGCAATTACTCGTAACGCATCTACAATTTCAATATGGGGTTGTGCAGTATTGTGTATCATCTTCTCTTTGATTTCTCCACTTGTTGCTTTCCTTGAAACAATTCCATCTTGTGTAATGGGTGGTGTTTGTATTGCTTTGTACGGATTTATTGCTGTATCTGGTTTCAAGATGTTCCAGAAAGTAGACCTGAACAAAAACAAGAACCTTTTCGTTGCATCAGTAATCTTTATTACAGGTGTTGGTGGAATGGTTGTTAAATTTGGTGCTGTTGAAATCAGAACTGTTGCTTGTGCATTAATTCTTGGTATTATTGCAAACCTTATTCTCAGTGGTGAAAAAGCTGAGTAGTCTTTTGCAAGATCTGTAGCATTAAACAAAAGAAAGACTGTCTGAGTAATTTTTCTCAGACAGTCTTTTTTTTATGGCTGTAACAATTTTTCAACTTCAGGACGGCGCCATCTTTTTGCAATTGTGTAAGGTGTATCGCCAGAATTATTCTTTACAGTTTTATCAAGACCATAAGAAATAAGGGTTTTTACAATATCTGGTGAAGAAGTTTTTGCTGCATAGTGGAGAATTGTATTTCCCTGAACATCAGCCATATGACCAGCATATTTTACAATATTTCCAATCATAGTTTTATTGTTCTTTTCCAGAGCGATTGAAACTCCATTTCTACCCTTCTTATCAATCAACTGGAATGGATTTGCTCCATTTTCAAGCAGGATAAGAGCAGTTTGAATATCATTATCTTCAATAGCGTAAGTCAAAGCTGTATAACCGCTGGAATTTTTTGTATCAAGAGGATAGCCTTCATCAATCAGCAACTGAAGAATATCTTTTGGAGCATGAGATTTTACTACAATATGAACAGGGCTGTTTCCGTCACTATCTGTGATATTATATGATGAACCCAGAACTTCACGGATTGTTTCAATATCCTTATTAATTACAATTGAGAATGGAGTTTTGCCCTGTTTATCTCTTGATAAAGGATTTCCACCAGCATTGCGGATCAACTTGATGATTTCGATATCACCCATGTAAGCTGCTTCATGATAAGCGTTGCGGCCGTTTACTTCCTGAACATTTGGATTTGCTCCATAATTCAAAAGCAGGCGAACATTATCCGGATTATTTCCGTGAATTGCATCCATCAAAACAGTAACACCATTTGTATCACTTGAGTTTGGATCTGCACCATAGCTCAAAAGTTTGCGTGCAATATCATACTTACTTGCAATTACAGCTTCAGACAAAGGAGATTTTCCAGAACTATTCTGAAGATTTACACTAACTCCATAATCAAAAAGACAATCAATAGAAGCAGGTGCATCCCAACGAACTGCAGTATGCATTACAGTTGAACCAAGATTATCTCTTGCAAGAATATCTGCACCACCATCAATAATCAGACGAATGATGGCAGGATTATTTGTCTTAACTGCACTAAAGAGAGCAGTTTCACCATTTGCATTTTTAACAGAAATATCTGCACCTTTTGTCAAAAGACTTGTGATTGCATCTCCATACTGCCATTCAGCGGCATAATGTAAAACAGAGTTTCCAGAACCATCCTTTGACTTGATTGTTCTTGATGTAATAAGCCAGTTCTGAACTGAACCACCATATTTCAGGGCCAGTCTCAAAGGTGAATTGTTATTTGTATTTGTTGAGAAAATATCTGCATTTTTAGCAAGCAGCATTTCTCCAACCTTCTGACGGTTCTTCAAAACAGAAATAAACAAAGCTGAATTTCCATCTCTGTTACGAATATTTACATCGCTTGTAAGACTGATTATGTACTGAACTTTGGACAAAGGTGCATCAGTCAAAAGAGCAATGTGCAGTGGTGTATTACCATCAGAATCCTGAGAAGTTGCATTTGTAGAATTTACAACAGCTTCAAGCATTTCGTTTGATGAGGCAAAAGCCATGGAAAGTGGTGAATTACCGTTTGTATCCTGAGTATGAATATTTGCACCACTTGAAGTTAATAATCTTACGATTGCAATATTCTGTTTCTGAACTGCAATTTCCAGTGGTGTAACACCTTCCTTATTTCTTGCATTAATATCAGCTCCATTGTTAATAAGAATAGACATAACATCCGGATTAATATTCATCATAGCAGCAATATGAAGGACTGTATCACCATACATATCTTTTTGTGATAAATCAGCCTGATAAGAAACAAGCAGAGAATATGAGTCTCTAAGAGTTGCAGCAGGCATTGCAAGCATTACAGGAGTTTTTCCAAGATTATCTCTTGCATTAGGATTTGCACCAGCGGCAAGCAAAGCAGCAGCAATTTCTACATTTCCATAACGAACTGCTTCATGAAGAGGGGTTGCTCCAGATGAATCCTGAACAGAAGTTTCTGCTTCATGCTGTAAAAGGTATTTTACAATTGCTGTATGACCCATAATTGCAGCAAGATGAAGAGGTGTCTGTCCGTCATCAAAACGGGTATTTACATTTCTTGCGGCAATTGCATCCTGGAAATAAGAACATTCAGTTTCAACTTCTTCTGCCCCAGCCATAATTAATTCTGCAGCAATTTCTACTGAAATAGAATCATTTATATCCTGGAAAGCAAAATCAAGAGGTGTTTTTCCTTCATCATCTTTTACAGATACAGGAATTCCTTTTTCAATACATTTCTGAACACCACGCAGGTTTTTTGTACGAACAAAATAATGAACGATTGACTGTCCACCAACATCCCGGACTTCCCCGGCTTTGGTAGTGATAAGCAAATCATAATATACTTCGTCCATTGAAAGAGCCAGATCAAGAGCAGGCATACCTACAACATCACGGTCAAACAAGGTTTCCGCATTTACAGCAACAATTGCCTGAGCAGCTTCGTATGCACTTTCCCAGATGGCCAAATGTAAAGGGGTATCACCATCATTGTTTTTTAACTGAGGATCTGCACCCTTCAAAAGAAAATAAGTAACTAAATCTGCATCATTTCTTTGAGCAGCCAGGTGAAGAACGGTATTTCCATCTTTATCCCCAGCATTGATATCTGTCTGCATAACGAATTCCATTTTGGCTTCATTTATGCGATTGTTCTTTATTAATTCCTGGGGTGTCATTTTTCCTGTTGAAGGAGCTGCCGTTTTTGTAGATTTACACCCAAATAATAAACAAAGAGTTAGAAGTGTTATAAAAAACGATTTTTTGTTCATATTTTCCCCTACTGACAAAATTATCCGGTTCTATACTGTATTTATCGGGGAAATATAATTTTTTTTTAGAGATTTTTTGACATTTCGAGCATTTTTCTAAAAGCACTGTCATCTTTATGCAATTCGCGTGAACCACGGGTGATTTTACACAAAGACATAGAAAATTCTTTTGCTATTTCACGCTGAGTTGTACCTTTATCAATTTCTTTCACTAAAAGCCAGCGGCTGGCTATATCTTTCAACTCAGGTTTTGTAAACATACATACGAAAAAATTGTAGATAAATTCCTCGTCATTTGATTTCAAAATTAATTTGCACAATTCACGGATTGATTCATCCACCAGTTCTTCAGGAATTCCTTTTTTTTCGTTCACGCTCTTATTCATAGAAACAAGTATAATCCAATTTTATAGTTTTTACAAATTTATCAGGGAAATGTATTGAGTACAATTTTCCCCATAAATCTTAAAGACTTCCGTTGCAGTGCATCAAAAATTGCGGGCTGAACGTTAAAGGAATCCGACTCGCCATTCGGCTCGCGACGTTCAGATGCAATTTTTGCTCCACTTCCACTCGCGTCTTTAAGATTTATAAAAGAAGCTTTTAGAAATACATTTCCCTGATAAAATTTATTTCTGTAACAAGGATTCTACTTTTTTAGTTGCTTCATTTAATTCAGGCATCTCGATACTTTCAACATCACCGGCGTCTACTGCTCGGCTTGTTGCTTCTTCCATTGGAAGACGGGCAAGTACTGGAAGATTAAATGATTTTGCAATTGCATCAATATTTGATTTACCAAATACAGTAATTTCTTTTCCACAATCAGGGCATTTTACATAGCTCATATTTTCAACTATTCCAAGAATAGGAATATTCATCATATTTGCCATGTTTACTGCTTTTTCTACAATTACACGTACCAGCTGCTGTGGAGAAGAAACTACAATAATTCCATCTACAGGTAAAGACTGGAAAACTGTTAGAGGAACATCTCCTGTTCCTGGTGGCATATCTACGAACATAAAATCAACATTATCCCAGATTACATCAGTCCAGAACTGTTTTACTGCTCCACCAATAACAGGACCTCTCCAAATAACAGGATCATTTGGATTCTGGAGAAGGAAATTCATAGACATAAGCTGAATTCCAGAATCTGTAACAACTGGCTTCAAGGCATCTTCACCATCTATTGTTTCTGCCCTTATTTCTTCAAGACCAAAACTTTCAGGAATAGAAGGTCCTGTGATATCTGCATCTAGAATCGCAGTTCTAAATCCATCCTTATTTACTTTACTGGCTAAAAGACTTGTAACCAGGGATTTTCCAACACCACCCTTTCCACTTACAATTCCAATAACCTTTTTTACACTACTTCCTTTATGAAGATTAGCTCTAAAATCTCTTTCTGAACAAGATTTACCGCAAGAACCACAGTCGTGTGAACAATCTGCCATGAAGAAAACCTCCTGAAAAGCCGTCAAAAACGGTTTAAATAATTTAATATAAAATGCTCAAATAAAATATAAGAAAAAATAATCCTAAATTCAAGGAAATAAAACAAGCTGCAGAATTCTTTGATGGCCCCTATAAATCTGTAAAAAATACAAAAGAATGATAAAGGAAAAAATCTAAAAGCTATGTAAATTTATGCAGAAAATTTGTATAATTATTCAAAAATTAAACAGGTGGTAAATTTTATGACAGCACAGATGATTGCCAAGATTTTAGCCTTTGTTTTATATCTTGGTTTCATGATTTACATTGGTCTAAGAAATGCCAGCAGAAACTCAACATCTGCAGACTTTTTCTTAGGAGGACGTAAAGCAGGTCCTTGGGTAACTGCTCTTTCTGCAGAAGCATCCGATTCTTCTGCCTGGCTTTTAATGGGTCTTCCAGGACTTTGTTATCTTGGTGGAGTAAAGGAAACTTTCTGGACAGCTTTAGGATTAATCATTGGAACATACTTAAGCTGGCTTTTTGTTGCAAAACCTTTACGCAAATGTTCTATCACTTACGGCGATTCAATCACCATCCCAGAGTTTCTTTCAAACCGCTTTAAGGATAAATCACACCTCCTTTCAATTATCTCTGTAATCTTCATCGTTTTATTCTTTACAATTTATACAGCATCTGGATTCGTTGCTTGTGCAAAACTCTTTAACTCTGTATTCGGACTTCCATATCACGCTGGACTTGCAATTGGACTTATCGTAATTCTGTGTTACACAATCACTGGTGGATATACAGCCGTTTGTTCTACAGACTTTGTTCAGGGTATGCTGATTTTAGCTGCATTCATTGTTTCAGCTCTTGTTGCAATTATTTCTTTAGGTGGAATTCCAAATGCAATTACTCAGGTAAAAACTTTCCAGTCAAACGCAATTGCAGGAACTTTTGGTGATATCATTAAAAAATCTTTTATAAACAATCAGAATTACAAAGCAATGAGCATTATTTCTGCCCTTGCATGGGGACTCGGTTATTTCGGTATGCCTCATATCATCGTTCGTTTTATGGGTATCCGTTCTAATACAGAAGTTAAAAAGGCCCGCCGCATTGGTATTAGCTGGATGATTATTTCCTACATTGGAACATTCATCATTGGAACTTTAGGAACTGCATATCTTTTCAAACATGGAACAATTCTTGGTGCAGGAAAAGATGTTATTATCAATGGAATTACAAATTATGGTGATGCAGAAACAGTTTTCTCTGCCACAATGCAGAATATGTACCCTGCATTCATCGCAGGTCTCTTCCTTTGTGCAATTCTTGCAGCATCTATGTCCACAGCAGACTCTCAGCTTCTTGCAGCATCTTCTGCCGTTAGCCAGGATATTTTCAAAGGTCTGGTAAAAAAAGATGCTTCTGAAAAAGAAGTTTTAACTATCAGCCGTCTTGTTGTATTCCTTATTGCCCTGATCGCCCTCTTCCTTTCTTTGGATCCAAACTCTTCAATCTTTAGTCTTGTTTCATTTGCATGGTCTGGATTTGGTGGAACATTTGGTCCATTAATTTTGCTTGCTCTTTACTGGAAGCGTACAACTGCTCCTGGTGCAATTGCCGGCCTTGTTTGTGGTGGTATTGTTGATGTA
>CAMPAL010000032.1 GCA_946631855.1 uncultured Treponema sp.
TCCCGCGCCGGTATATCACCTCTGTTTTTCGTTAGGTATTTTCGGAAGATGTTTTTAAAAACGGACCCTGCAGGATTCGAACCTGCGATGTACTTTCGTAGCTAGATTAACAGTCTAGTGCCATCGTTCCACTCGGCCAAGGATCCAAAATACAAAACTCTTTATTTTTTAGAGTTTTCCGAGCGCGATAGGACTCGAACCTACCTAATCCAAATTAAAAGTTTGGTACACAACCTCTGTGTCACGCGCCCATTTATAAAAAAAGCGAGGTGTATAAAAATACATTACAAGTGTATTGCTTCATCAGCAAATAGGAACACCTTTTGCTTTTTGTATAGCCAACTGTAAGACTCGAACTTACAACCCCCGCATTACAGGTGCGGTGCTCTATCCAATTGAGCTAAGAAGGCAAAATCAATAAAAAAGGCTTGACCTTTTTTATAAGTCAAGCCTTGAAAAATCCTATACATCAAGACTCAACTTTGCATATTAAAGAATTTATGCATATTGGTAGTATTAAAATGTTTTGTTGTGTTTGTAAATGTTTTAGCATTCATGTTTTTCATTTTTAATACTCCTCGAATCTTATTTTATTATAGTTAGTGGGAATTAAAATATTCCCTTTTTTTTAATTACAAGCCGTACTCTTCTTTTGACCAGCTTGTATCTCCAACTGCAGGGCCTCCAACAATTGTAATCTCTGCAACATCCATTGCATCCTGAATCCTTGAAATCAAGTCGTTTTCATCAACGCCATCATCAATGAAATCAAAAGAAATCTGTCTAACTCTAACTTCGTTTTGTTCAACTTGTACTCCATCAGAGCCGTAACTGTAAACAACCTCTTTGCCATTCTGCTCAACTAAAACACATTCTGGGAAAAGAGAATCTACTGTTTCTTCCTCTTCATATGCAAGTTCCTCAAGAATGTCATATCCTTCATAGCCTCGGAAAAGCTCTGCTGGACCTTTGCTTATAATTGTTACTTCAGTCCCGTTAAAAACTGTACCGGTATCTCCAGCTTTGACTTTATCAAAAGTTTTTATAGCTGGACCCTGACTCTCTTTTAGAGATTTTCTCAAATGTTTTCTAATTCTCATTTTTTCCTTCCTTTTATGAAAAAATTAGTTTTTTTTTGAGAATCAAAATTTCAACCTGCGGCCATCAAGAGTTAGAAGACCCAATGATAAGTCTTCAGCAACAAGTTGCATTTGTTGTTGTCCTGCAATAAGTGTGACAGGATTCGAACCTGCGACCGCGAATTTAGAGGATTCGTGCTCTATCCAAAACTGAGCTACACACTCATTTATGTTTTTAATATAGTGTTCAAAAAAATGTCCGATGTAATCACGCTACTTAAAATGGGCGCTCGTTTTACACACACCCGCTGCACTTTTTACAAGTGGAGGTCCTCGAATTAAAATTCGCAGCTTATTCAGCACTACCTCTTAAAATTTTCCTAAGTTTTCGTTTCTCTTACAACCGTCCGTGATTCAAGTTGTAAGCCCGGTCGGAACATACCTTTTTTTATATTTCTCCTCTCTCCTTGAGGTACAAAAAACAAAAGAAACACCTAGCTCAAAATACTTTTCTTTCTTTTTTTCTTTCAGTACTTCAATTCCCAAAAGATTTACACCAAAACTTATAAATAGGTGCAAAAGTGATCTTTACGAAAGCATCTCCCATATTTTGGTTTCTAGATGGCATGCTCGAGTTTGTTTTAGACCTCGTAAAATTATAATACTTCACTACTGCCCTGGCCAACTCTGTTTAACATGCTTGTTATTACAACCAAGTCGTTTTTTATTTAGAATATACTCTTCATCACTCACTTCTCCGAAAAGATACAAGCTCTGCTTTTATTCATTTTTTCGATGGAGACCAAAACCACCGGATTGTTTTCATACCGGTTTATAACGCTTACTTCTAAAGATGCCGTCGTTCTCGAAACAATCAAATGGACTGTTCATCCTTAAAAGTCGTGAGTCTTCAGCCTGTCTTTCTCTCAGCGTTCACAGGCAATTACGCATGCGTTCTCACGTTCTTTTATTCGCTGGTCTAAGAGTCGAACTTAGTATCACTCAGGTTATGAGCCTGGTATGGTTTATAAGTATCCGTGCCACTCACCAGCTTTGTAATTTGTTAAATTAATATAGCTCGAAGTTCCTCTATTTGAACACCTGAAATGTAAAAATTCGCGGGTTGTATAAATTTGAGCCTTTTCCTAAAAGGAGGCTCAATGTTTCTTGCTTAAATAAATAGGAACAACCTCTGCTAATTATAGAGCCACCGAGAATTGAACTCGGGTCTTCTCTGTGAAGGAGAGATGATACTACCATTGATCTATGGCTCCAAAAAACGTCCTATCTCAACCTCTGCTAAAAGGGTGTAGTTTCGTTAGCAGTAAATAACCAAAATCTTTTACGGACTTCGACCGTTGATTTTAACAGTGTGAACCTTAGAATTTGTAGCAAGTTATAAACCACTCATAAACACTAACACATTATTTATAGACCCTTCAGATTACGGACAACAGGTCTTGCTTGTTAATGTACTTGACCGTTTTAGCTTAATTTTCTTTTTTATCAATTTTAATATAGGTTGATAAAAAAGAAAATATAAAAAACTTTTTTAAATGATTTTTTTTTAAATGATTTTTTTTAAATGATTTTTTTAAATCAATCTTTTTTAATATAGTTTCGATTCCCTCACCTTTACCAAGGCCAAGCGAAAATTTCTTTTTCTTTTTCAACCTCTACACCCATCAATTTATCTGAAAATACCAAATATGCATCTTCAAGCTTTTGAGGAAGTTTTCCATCCCAGTAAGAGTAATACTTGTCCATATCATCTTCCGGGTAAGTTGTTATAAACACATTAAAATCAGGAAACAATGCTTCTGCGCGAGTTTTTAAATCTTCAGCGTATTCTATAGCTTGTTGTGATTTTGGATCAAAATTTTCATTTATTTCAACCCAAAGATTATCAAGGCAAATACGCTTAATATCCTCAGTTTTCTCATAAGAAGCCTTTTCAGCTTCTCCCGCTACAACTTTTGAATGACCTAAAATATCCCAATATCCATAACCCCAAAATGTAAAATCCCCTTTTTTACTCAAACCTAAAAAGCAAGGATATTCTCTGTTTTTATCATCTTTTCGATATCCGCAAATTCCAATATATGCCATTTTTTCTCCAATGAATTTAATTAGAGGTGAAAAAAAGTTACGAATTGTAAACTACTGGTAGATAGGGTAGGATTTGAACCTACATCTCTGCATTTAAGCAGCTGCTCTTAACTTTTTAAGCTACCCATCAAAAATGTAAAAATAGGAACAATTTATGTAACTTTTCAAAAAGCCCCTCCTGGGTGACGATCCCAGCCTCATGGTTTTGCAGACCACTCACTGCCCGGCAATGTCGAGAGGCTATTCGGAACTGTAGGAGTCGAACCTACCTAAAGCCGTCTTGTAAGGGCGGTGCACGAACCGATATGCCAAGTTCCGTAAAAATGTTGAGAAGGTCATCGGGATTTTACCCAATTGTTACTAAAGCTGTTCTTTGACCGCAACCTTCTCAACAAAGAGGTACGAAATTTCCTAAAATCTTACCAAACTGATAAGTTCGTTACAATCTTGCGATTGTCATTTTTTTTACTGCAAGGAGGTTCGAACTCCTCTCTCATAATTGTGTGCTGACCGTACTACACCATACAGTAAACCCGCTATGTACATAGTTTTTCCTCGTCAGGAAAATTACAGGATAAGAGACTCGAACTCTTATGCATTTCTGCAGACGCTCCTAAGGCGCCAGTGTATACCAATTTCACCAATCCTGCGGTTTTACGTTTACTTACATTGAAGAATCCGTAAAAAGAAGCGATTTAGCAATCTTCAAAAAAAAAGCTAAATTCGTTTTTTTCAAAAACGCGAGTTGTATAAAACAAAAACCCATTGTATAAAATAGGAACAACATATGCGTTTTAATCTCTATATTAAATCCTTTTCCAAGGCTTCAATGTCTTTCTTTTTTAGAATTGTTAATTTTTTAGGAAAAGCTAATTTTTTAGCTTTCCATAAATCATCATCAATCCCTTTTATTTCCACATATTCATCTTTTTCAGGAAGATAAAAATCCGGGTAATATTTATGTTCTTCCCCTTTGTAAATATAGGGAAAACCAATTTTATTTCTTTCAAAATGAACTTTATTTTTTAAAGCCCATTTTATCCAAATAAGTTCCCAACTACTATCGTAGTAGTAACCTTCATAAGTTCCGTGCGTATAATTTTTTACGGAACCTTCTCTATAACCTCCAGAAACACTATCCCAACATTTCCTAGAACAATATTTTCTAGGGGTATGCCTATGGTATGTAAAAATTTTATTACATACAGGACAGGTTGCTTGCAATAAACCACCATTCTCTATAGTGGCTCTATTCTTAGCAGGTTTTCCTTTATTAAGGATTGCTGCTCCAGTTCGCCTACCCTTCAATTTTTCGGATATAGCCTTTTTTGTTTCATTCGAGTGTATTCTTTTGTTTGCACAACTTCTAGAACAAAACCTTGGAAGACTTAATTTTAAGGGGTTAAAACTTTTGTAAGACCTATAATCCCCTTTGAAAACTTTTCCACATTTTTCACAAACACATTCGGTTTCATTTAAAAACTTTATGTGTTCTTCTTTTTTCTTTCTAAGTTCAATATTCCTTTTGGAATTTGAAATAGCTTTTGAAAGCTTTTCTTTTTGATCATTTGAAAATGGATGGGAATAAAAGCAATGTTCTGAACAAAAACGATCATTTTTATTAAAGCCAATTTCAAATTCTTTTCCACATCTTTCACAAATATGCAATTAAAACTCCTTAAGAGTTTCGGTCCTTGAGGGAATCGAACCCTCAGTTCTAGAGAGACAATCTAGCGAGTTAAGCCATTACTCCAAAGGACCAATTATATTTCGAACTCTTAATCTAATTAGTGTTTTTAACAAGCACTAAAAACATTATGAGTCCAACTTCACTATAACCCCAAAAAGTTTAGTTCCAACTAATACACTTTTCAGAAGGTACTGAACTCGGGTTATCGTTTAGATCAGATCTTAGATCCAACTTACCCCTTTAATATGCACCTTCACTACCGACGTGCTTGTTTCCTGCAAGCCTTACAGGACATCAGCGTGTGCTTCGTTCAACTATACGAAGGAATCGAACCTTAACTCAACCTGCCGCTCTTTTTCCTTGTTGTCAAGTACTCGGGGCCGCTGTGCACCATACACCATATAATCGATAGGAATTTCGAACTTCCTACAATACGTTCGTGTTTGCAACCACTACTAGTACTTTTTAATTACCACTTCTTTTCAAAACATATTAATGTTTTGCAGGCATTGCGGTTTATTCCTTTTACCAAGCACCATGTCGAATTTGAATCGACGCTTTCAGTTTGGAGGACTGACGTGCTAACCACTGACACTAATGATGCAAAAATTATAGGAGAACCTAGAGTTGAACTAGAACGACTTGTTTATCAGACAAGTATGCAGAAAAACCGCTACATCATTCTCCTGTAAAATTGGTTGTCTTCCATCAGTTATAACAAACCTAACAACCTAGTCGTAGAACGAGGTATGTTACCATATCCTCTGACTAACTCCTTTGTGCAATTAGGTTAGTCCTTATATCGTGCTATCCACGGCATCGCTGCACCCATTGGAAGTGGAGGTTACCGCCACCTCATAAACTAGTTTGCAAAACTAGTGCATTACTTGTCTGCCACACCCCCAAAAATAAAGTTGAACTAGACTCTAGAAATCTAGCCGCGACTGTTCAATGTTTAGCATACTTCCCAGTAACAGATCTTAACATCTACTGTTCGCTGTAAAAGAGGTAACAAGGACTTGAACCTTGCCGTTACTCCAGCCTTGTGAGCTTCACGGATCCAACAATTTACCTCAAAAAAACCTGCAGTTACCATACGTTCTGCTTATTGAACTTTACGATATCAAAGATATCTCGTTCTCAACTCCTACGATTTGTCTCTCAGTAACAGTTTCACTACTTACCGTATGCATCCGATTTTCATGACTTGAATACCTACACCCAAATTTGCTCTTCGTGAGAGGTTTTTTAGGGTATACCAGAGTTGAACTGGTATCTTCAGTGTGAAAAACTGATGGCGACTACCGTTAGCCGAATACCCCATAAAAGATTCGTAATTCTGTCTTTACAGTCACTTCGGTTTTTCAACCTTTAGTGGAAAAGATTTGATTGATTCTGGGCTATTTTCGCGCAGTGAATCATTCTGCCTTATTATGAACCAATCTCGCCCAACCTATTTCTTCATAGGACTCTTTGTTACCGAAGTGATGTCTGCCGTATTTCTCCGTTTTATAATCAAGCTTCAATTGCTAAGTCATTTGTTTTCCTTTTCAATTTACGACTTCAATATAGGTTGTTTCTTATTCAACCTTTCCAAAAATCTTTTTATTTTTTTCAAAAGATTTTTTTTATTTTCGGTGTGTGCAGGAGTCGAACCTGCTCTATGCTTTTAGTATAGGCTGGTCCTCATAGAGAACTTCCCAAAATTTTCTTCCAAATTCTTTTTCAAGAGGTCCATAAAAAACCTTGTTAGCTTCCTTGCCTTCGATCAATATCAACTTTTTATCTTTTGGAAAATCCCTTACTTTAAAATCAGTATCTGGTCTATGCCAATTTTTAATTTCATAGTAAACTCCATCAATAATAAAATCAGGAGTATACATATGCTTTTCACCATTCATTTCATACTCAAATTGTTCTCTGCACTGTTGTACATTTTTACCATTTTTAATTTGAGTGTAAACCCAAGCTAATTCCCAGCTGCTCATACAATAGATCCCTTTATAATAACCTCTATGCGTTCTAGTAGAGTTTTGAGTCAGTTTATAACCACCAGTTTTTCCTTTAAGTTTGTTGGAAATCTTTTTTCTAATTTCTTCACTTACCTCAATAACTTTTTTATTTGGATTCTGCAAACAAAACTTTTCATGAGATTTCAACCCTGAAACTGTAGTATACCATATTTTTCCACAGTACTGACAATTACCTTCTATGTGTACATTAGCGGGATTTGGACTTGATCTAAATTTCTTCAACCAAATTTCATATTCTAAATCGCCTTTTCTCCAACCGTGATTTCCAGTTTTTCTATTTGGATTTTTTTTACACCGAGTTTCATGTTGTCTCAGAGAGTTTTGGTTTTTACAATCTCTTCCACAAAATCTACATTTTCCAGGTAAAATCTCCTTAGCTTTCTTTTCGTTTTTAGCTTTTTGAATGTTCTTTTCTTTTTCAATTTTCTTTGCATTAAGTTTTTCTTTAAACTTTTTCCAATTCTCTTTACTCTTTGGACTTTTTAAATTGAAAGTATTCAAACATTTTCTTGAACAAAAAACTACTTTTTTACCGTAACCGAGTTCTGATTGGAACTCTACTCCACAGTTTGGACATTTCATGGTCTTTTCTCCTTTTAAGGGCTTCTCACTACCCCTATAAGAAAATTAGTATAAAAGCAGTTAGAAATGCGACCATGTACATTTCAACAAAAGTGAGATTTTTGCTGTCCTGCTCCAGAGGTTGTGAGATTCGAACTCACGTTACTTTTTCAAGTAAACAAGGTTTAGCAAACCTGCCAGATAAACCACTCCTGCAAACCTCTAAAATTTCATAAAAATCAAAGAAAAACAACACTGTTAAAGATTTAATGGAATTTCAATCCTCAAAATCATCACAGGTGCAACTTTTACACAATTTTTTTCAATAAAAAAAGGTTTCAATCTTTTTCGGATCAAAACCTTTGAACTTTTTTTATAATTCAAAGGTTCAACTTTTATCTTCCCCTTCTGCGCAGAGTACAAGGGCTTCATCAATACTACTCATAATACTTCTGATTGCTGTAATTGTACTCATATATAGAATCTCCTTTTTTCGTTTAATTATTATAGTTAGTGGAAAAATTTTTTGTCATTTTTGTTAAACTCGCTGGCTTCATCAAAATTCTTTTTCTATTTCACAACTTTACAATATTTGTGATAAATGCGCTGACGTTTCTATAAAAATCAACATCCTTTTCGATAAATTCTTTTGCTAATTCAGTTTCCAGCTCATTAATCCATTCTTTTATTTCATCTTCGCTTTCAAAGGGTTCTGGGATTTCTTTCACTTCTCTTCTTGAAAACTTAAAAAAATCATTATCCGCAGGAATTTGATACGAAATATCATAGTATACAATTACAAATCTTTTCATCTAAGCCTCCTCAACTTCTTCAACGCAAATAAAAAATTTAAAGTCCGCAACGTACTTTTCTCCGCAATTATGCTCGTCTACATACCATCCCTTTTTTTCAGAAAGTTTTAGTCGAAGTTTTTCTTTAGCCTCTTCACTCATAGTTATTGAGTATCCGTACTTTTCAAAGTACATATAGAAATGTTCTTTTTCAATATACAGAATGTTACTACCAATCCAATTGATAGCCGCTTTTATACCGGCTTCTGTGTTTGCAAATACTTTTGTTCCTTCACTTCCGCTCAGCCAATCATCTGAATAATGTGCAACCAAAACTGTCATTTGTTTCTCCTCATATATATATAGAAAAAATACAGAATAATTCCCTAAAAAAGCGAATGTACAACGAGTTAAAGGGTTTTATCTTATATTTTAAAATTTCAAAAAACTTTTTAAAAAAGATTAGAAAAAGTAACTCGTCGTACATTTATCATCTTTTTCTTTGTATTATATTGCTTTAGCTCTCTTTTAATGTAGGATGAGTTATAGTAACCTATGATACATTAAATCAGCTGAGAATGTACCACATGTTAAGGGTTCTTTATTTATATTTTTAAAATTTAAAAACTTTTTTAAAAAAGTTTAATAATTCTATCTCGTGATACATTAAATCTTATCCCGTTATTCTATAAAGCTTTAGCGCGATTTTAATGTATCACGAGTTAATAAATCATGTTGTACATTAACTATAAAAATTGAATGTATAACGAGATAGAGGGTTTTGATTATATATTTAAAATTTAGAAAAAGTTTTTAAAAGAGTTTAATAACTTTAACTTGTGATACATTAAGGCTCTATTCCCTTATTCTATAAAGTTTTAGCCTGTTTTTAATGTATAACATGTTAGAGGTTTTCAAATATATATTTAAAATTTTAAAAACCTTTTTAAAAAAGTTTATAAAACCTAACTCGTTGTACATTTAATTCTTATTCGTTGTTTTATAAAGGATTGCCGCGCTTTTAATGTATCACATGTTATTAAAACCCGTCATACATTTAATTTTCTTTTTACATTATTTTAGGTTAGGATTTGTATTATATAAAAAGAAGAAGATAGAAAGGGGATTATTATATATAACATATGTTAAAATGTAAAAGAAATAAAAAAGTGAATGTATCACGAGTTAGTGGGTTTCAAATATATATTTAAAATTTTAAAAACCTTTTTAAAAAAGTTTAATAAATCTAACTCGTCATACATTTACCTCTTTTTCTTTATTCTATAACGCTTTAGCCGAGTTTTAATGTATAAAGATTTATCGAAACCTGTGATACATTAGCTAAAAGAATTGAATGTACAACGAGTTAATGGGCTTCAAATATATTTTTAAAAATTGGAAAAAGTTTTTAAAAATGTTTATAAAAGCTAACTCGTTGTACATTCCCCTTTATTCTTTTATTTTATAAGAGTTTAAGCGACTTTTAATGTATCACAAGTTATCGTAACTCGTTATACATTTAATTTTTCAGGCGAGAGTTTTTTAATTTTGCTACGGAATTATCCCTTTACATACTTATGTGTAAAGACATTCTGACCGTTGCCAGTCAAATTTTCTGTTTCATCAAATGCTCCAGCTTGCAATGCTAACATCGCTAAACCTTCTACACTCTCCACAGACTTTTTTGAAACTTCCGACACTCCTTGCCGTACATCTTTTATTTTTTCAATCGCATTTTGTTTTAGATTCAACGCTGCATTAACATCTCGAATATGATGTTCTCCACAATTTGGACAAGTCCATTCTCGAATACTCAAATCCTTGGTTATCGGATTTTTATATCCACAACAATGACATATTTGACTTGAAGCAAAGAACTTATCTGCTTTTACAATTTGACAATTGTTTTCGTTTTTAGAAGACTTCCAAAGCAATTTATTGACGAATGTTCCCCAACTTGCATCACCGTAGTTTTTGGCATTTCTCGAAAACTTCATCATACCTTTTATGTTCAAATCTTCAATACCAATAACTTGGTAGTTTTGAACAAGTCGTAGACTTTCTTTCTCAATCCAATCATTTCTGCAATTTGCAATGTAATGTTCAAATCTCGCAACTTTGATTCTAGCTTTCTCTCGATTTGCAGAGCCTTTTTGTTTTCTTGCCAACCGTCTTTGAAGTTTTGTCAATTTTTTCAAATTACGCTGTTTTTGGGCAATGTAACCGAAATCTTTGCCACTTTTGCCGTTTGAATCTATGTAAAAATCTGCAGGGCTGAAATCTAATCCGATTGCTTGGTTTTCGCTATTGTCAAAAGATTTCTTTTTACTGCAATATTCTCTTTCGTAAAGTAAAAACGCAAAATATTCTCCCGCAGGATTTTTCCGTATTGTAATTGATTTTAGATTTGCTCCTTGTTTTAAGAAGAAATCCAATTTGCCTTTTTTGTTTCCGCTATGCCGAAACTTGACTTCCCCAAGTTTTGGGACTTTGACTTTTCTCTCTTTCCAATTCAAAGCTGTTTCAGACGGATTGCACTCACGATATGAAAAATCATTCAATTTTTTTGATTTCACTTTTGGAAATCGAAACGGTTTTGTTTTCTTTCCCTGTTTTCTTAATTTTTCACACTTTTTAACCCAGTTTTTATATTCCACAGTATTTTTGTATTTCTCAATGTTCTTTTGAGTATCAAAAAAGTTCTTATACGCAGTTTCGCTATCTCTCCTTGCCTGCTGTAACGCTTGACTTGATACTTCTTTCATATATGGGAATTTTTCACCCATTTCTTTTTCAGTTGAAAGTTTAATTGTTTTCCAAAGTTCTTTTTGCTTTTTCTTATCTACTTCTGGCTTGATTACATTTTCATAGAATTGATTTCTCTCGAAAAGTCGGTTATTATAAATCTGTCGGCAGCAGCCAAAAGTCTTGTTGATAAGCAATGCTTGTTGCTCGGTAGGATATATTCGTAATTTTAATGCTCGGTGCTGTATTTCAGCTGTTCCAACTAATTTATTCATCATAATCAATAGTGTCCTTATTGGTTGTGCCAGAAGGTTATAGGAACTGGTAATTCTTGTAGCCTTCGTTTTATGATTTAATTAGTGGAAAAAAATTGACAAATCGGCAAACTAACTTACTATATTATAAACAAGGAAAAAGCCTATGAAAATTGAAGCTCTAAAAGGAAAAGATTGCATAAAGAATTTCATAAAACTGGAAATGCTGATAAAAGCAAGTTTGGCGAGTCTTTTGACAATTCCAAGAAACGAAGCTATAAATAAAGCATTTAAGAAAGAATATTTCGTTTTGAATGAGCAATCCGAAGTGACTTGGGAAAATTATATGCACAATATTCCTGCATATGAAAAAGCACTTCAAGCTTTTATTATGGCAGAAGATAATTATATGTCTGATCCTGAGTACTTGCATAATAATATGGACAAATTATTGACTGCGGCAAGTGATATTCGGGATTTATACGACAATACAATTAACTACTTAAAACAGAAAAGTAAAGAACCGGAATTTAGAAATATTCTTGTCATGACAAAAACTGTCGTGAACAATCTTTTAGATGCTGTTATAAGTATTGTAGAGGTAGAAGAGCGATTTAAAAATAATTTAGACAGAAAAGAAATAAATTATATTGAAAAGTATAAACTTCACAGTGTTGAATAAAAGTGATTGAGATTTCTGCAAAACCGGATAAAAAATATCCGGTTTTTTGTTTTATCAATCAAAGTATGTGAAGGGATAATTCCGAATCTCTATATTTTTGAAAAGGAAAAATAATGGCAAGTAATGATATTAAACACATGTCGGACCGTGATCATTGTAGAATTCGTAGCGGAACTTACATTGGCGGTTCAGAAGTTGATGAAAAAGGACGAAATTCAGAATCTTTGATTACTATTATCCGTGAAGCCTCTGATAACTCTGTTGATGAGGTTAAATTAGGAAATGGAGATACAATCTGGATTGCAAAAGAAAAAGTAAATAAACCTAATGTAAAGTTTGAAGAGGATGTCTCTTATATAAAGAATTGGTATAGTTATCTTGTAGGGGATAATTGTGGTGGAATTCCTATTAAGAGAACAGAAAACCCAAAAGGTGAAGAAGTTACTATGACAGATTTGGCTGTAGAAAACTTCCGTGCCGGTTCAAAATTCGATGTAGAAGATCGCGCTGATGTAGATTACATTGGAATGAATGGTATTGGAGTTTCTGCAACAAACTTTACTTCTGCTCAATTTATTATTTATTCTCATTTGAGCTGTCATGATTTATCGGAAACTACAGCTTATGTAAAAGAGCTTGTAAAGAAAAATAAAATTACAAAAGCAAATTCTGCGGATTGGTATTATAAACTTTCTTTTGAATTTGGCTTGAAAACAAATGAAGAGCTGGTAAAATTTTCTGAAGATGAAATTTTACAGAAATTCGCAAAACAGAAATGCAGACCTTCCACAGTAACTTGGTTTATTCCAGATCCTCAGATTCACAATACTACAGATGCTGATGTACCTGTAACTTTTAGATATATGAAATATCTGCATCCTGAGTATAAGTTTTATCTAAATTGGAAAGAGGATAAAGATTTACCTCCAACTTTTGCATATAAAGATGTAGTAGTAGAAAAACTTGATATTGATGAAGCAGCTCTCGCGAAAATGGATCCTAAACAGAGAAAGAGAGCCATGCGTAATAACAAACTCACTTTTACATTTTCTATTGAACCTGTAAAAGATTTGAAAAACGAACCTACGCAAGATTTTTCTGTAAATACACTTTCAACTCAAGAAGGAGTTCATAAAAAGCTTTTTGTAAATGCTTGGGTAAATGCTTTCTGTGGTTATTTTAAGGATTTAGAAATTCAGAAATATGCAATGATGGGGTTGAATGTTTTATGTATTATGCAATGTTCTGAACCTGAATTCAACGGGCAGACAAAACAGAAACTTTCAGGGTTGCCAGGTTGGAAAACAACAGAAGTACTTCCAAAACTTGTAAAATCATTTACAAAGATTATTTCAGAAAACGAAGAAGTTTTCAAAAAATATTATGAAGATGTATCTGCTTATTTTGCAGCCCGCCAGAATATTGGAAAACTTAAAGAGTTGAAAAAACAGCTGAGTGATGTTGTAGCAGGAAATAAATCATCTTCAAGTTATTTACCGAAAAAGCTTTTGGATTGTCCTTGTAAAGATAGAACAAAAGCAGAAGTTTTCTTTACAGAGGGTTTGTCAGCTGCAGGTGCTTTGGCAAAAGCAAGAGCTGGGTTGGATTATGTTGCAATTATGCCTTTGAGAGGTAAAATAAGAAACACGATCGGCGAAAAGATTGAAGATTCTTTGAAGAATGAAGAAATTGCAGATATTACAAATGCATGCGGAGGTGTAGATGATGTACACTTACCTTTGGAAAAATTGCACTTTTGGAAATATATAATTGCAACTGATGCAGATGCGGATGGATATCAAATTGGAGCATTGTTGCTTGGAGATTTTATGCAAAATCATAAATTTCTTTTTGGTACAAAAGAAAAGAATTATGAAGATTCCCGAGTATATATTGCTGTTGCTCCTTTGTTTGCGTTCTTTGGAGTTGATGGAAAAAAAGATGTAAAAAAATATTTTTATTCAGGACAAGAGGCTTTAGCAGCAGAATTTGCAAAGAATCATAAATACAAATCTTACAAGAGATACAAAGGTTTAGGAGAATTAAATCCGGATGAATTGAAGGATATGTATTTGAATCCTGCAAATAGAAAACTTGTAAAAGTTACGTTGGAAAATATTGAAGATGCAATGGAAATAATAAATCCAAAAAATAAGCAATCCCGCAAAGACCTAATGATTGAAAAGGGTGTTTATTGTAACGATTTGATTATTTTGGAGAAAAAATAAAATGGCAAAGAAAAAAGAAAAGAAAGTAGAAGAATTTGCAATTGGAACAAAAGATACAATAAGCGTAAAAGAGTATGTAGAAAATGCATATGCTATTTACGGTAAAGATATAATGAGCTCAAGTTTCCAGCAGGGCCGTCAATTTCTTGATAAGTACGATGGCTTGAAAATTGCATATAGGCATATGCTGCAAACTTTGTTGGATCAACCTGATGCAACGATTAAAACAGCTGCTCTTATTGGTGATAATATGAAGAAACTCCATTTTCACGGAGATGGAGGAGTTGAAGATATTATTTATAGTCTTGCTTTGGATTATAAATGCGTTGAAGTACAGGGAAACTCCGGTTCAAGAACAATGGAATTGGAAATGCCGGGATCTTCAGGAAGATATACTGAAGCAAAGCTAAAACCTGTAATTCGAGAGCAATTAAAGCAGCTGATGCCTTATGTTCCTGAGGAATTAACTTTTACAAACTTTTATGAAAAGAGATATATTCCAACTCCAATTCCATTGGGGTTAATTGCGGGAAGTAAAGGAATGGGAATCGGTTATACTCAAAGAGCACCTGCATTTACCGCAGATTCAATGTATAAAGCTTTTTTGAAAAACGACCCTTCCCTTTTAAGATTGAATTATGGATATTCTTTAGGTACTTGCTATGATGAAAAATCATTTTATGATCATAAAACAAATACAATAAAAGGACCTGATTTGTCAAATCAAAAACCTACTCCTGAAAACCTTGCGGGGCTGAAAAAACTTTGGGAAGTGGGTGAAGGCAGGTTGACTTTGGGTATTCCTGTGTACAATACTGAAATTGAGGATAGGCAAGGATTTTTGCTTGTTTGTGATCCTGCATTAGGTATTCCAAAAAAGTCAGCTCAGATTATGGAATGGGAAAAACAGGGTTTGATTGAAGTTTTGGATTTGAGTGATGTAACAGGAAAATTGTTTTTTGCATTGCAGCCAAGAGTAAGAAAAATTACTTTGGAAGATTTGAAAAATGAGATTTTGAAAAATTGTCATGTTTTTATCAAAGACCCTTTGACTACAATTTTTTCTCTAAACATTGCTTGTGATGATAAAGTCGGTCATGTTGGATTGTATAATTGGATTGATTTTACGCATTGGAATTATACTCAGCTGTATGAAACGTACAGAAAAGATGCTTTGAAAAAATTGGATTTTGAGGAATTGATTTGGTACAGTTTTCAAACAGTAATTGATTTATTGACAGACAAGAAAAACCCAAGAGAAGATAAGGAAATTGTTGAAATTGTAAATGCAAAATTATCTAAAGGAACTGCAAAAGATAAAAAGCATTTAATTACTTTAGAGGTTGTTCAGGCAATTGGAGAAAAGGCTTTTAGTACTTATCGTAATGCAAAACCTGCAAAAAAACTTGAAGAGATTGAAAAAGAGAGAAAGAGGTTGCAGGAATTGGTAATTGAAGATAAAATAAAAGAATATGTAATGGCCTGGACGAATTTGAAAAATAACGGTGGGAAATAATTAATGAAGATCCCTCACAGGGAGGGATCTTTTTTTTTGTAAAAGGGAACTTACTGAAAATGCAAATGATTCTGGGGCGCAGATGTATGGGTTTTTCACATTTTTGAAAAGTAAAAATTAGGGGTAATCCAAATACGATTTGAAATCTCAAAAATTCTGTAATCTCTTTCAGTATTTGAAATATAAGATGAAGTACCAGGTTTTTGATTTTCTGCAGCATTTATTAAAATTTGAATTTCTTCGTTTGTAAATTTGCAATCATTAAAAGCTTCAATTAAATGAGTCAAAGCTTTTTTTGGATTATGTGCTTTTGCTCCAGTACAAAAAGGCAAGTAATGTAGAGGACTTAAAGGGTGAAAATGAGTATCAATAAAATGACCGAGTTTTCCAACTTCGTAATTATACCCAATTACAGCCCCTTCTTTTTTTGCAAGCTTTGCTCTTTTTTCCAAAAAGTCATTAAACTTGAAAAAGAGGTCTTCATATTTATCTGAATCGAGGCAAAGATAACCTTCCCAAAGTTTATTGATAAATAAAATCTTGTTATAGTCAGTCATTTTTTTTGCCTCCTTTCGATATATAATATAGGAGAAAAAGTTTTTGAAGGTTCATTAAATTTTCAACTAAATAATTAAAGGAGTTTTTTAATGAAAATTGAACTTAAAGAAATAGAATGCAAACAGGGTGCTAAAAATCTTGCAAAGATACTTGCCAGGAATGTTACAGGGGATGATGCAAAAAAAGATCCAGGCTTCAAAAAAGATTTGGTAAAAATTTTTACAAAGAATATTCAATCTGTTGAAGGAATTGTATGTGATGAAAAGACCCTCAAAGCATATGAGAAAAAAGGTTATTCTGAAAAAGCAGCGAGGTTGCTTGTTTTCTTGACTAATCTTTACCCAGAGATTGCAGCTCGGGTTGATGGGTTTAAGAATTCAAAAGATGTTGAAGAATTCTTTACAAAAAAGAATGCAAAAAAAGATATAAAAAGCTCAATCATTTATGAAATTGCAAAAGCATTTAAAATTGAAGATGAGGTTCAAGAAATTCTTGAACAAAATGATTACATTAGTGTAGAAAAAGCGGGTAAACTTGCAAAGGCAAAAGTTGAGAGTAGATACAGGCTTACAAACGATGAAAAGATAAAGATTGAAGAAGCTCGCGTAAGAATGCTTGAAAGAGAGCTTGATGAAGGGTTGGGGGATATGCTAAAACTTGCTGCAAAAGGAATTAAAAAAGGTGCTAAAAAGCTTGGCAAATTAAATACTAAAATTCCAAACGCAATTAAAAAAGCAGCGAAAGATAAAGTGGAAGGAGCTAAATATCAAGCAGAAGAGAGAATTGAAAAAGTTTTCGGCAAACCTTTACCTTTATTTAAACTCGAATCTAAATCAAAAAGTTTTTGGAAATTAAAAAATCTTTTAAAAAATTCTTCAGAAAGAGGTAATAAAGGTTTGACAGAATGCCTTAATTATATAAAAGATAATTTTAAAACGCCTGATGGTAAAGAAATAGATGATGGTGATATTGAATCTTTATTTAAAAAACCTAAACTATTAATTGCATTTAATGCTGACAGAATAATGAAACGCTTTATTAAGGATGATGATAGTCTTAATACTGTAATTTTTGATTTAAAGCAACCGATAACTGAAGAAGATAGCTTATCTGTAGAAAAATTACAAAAAACATTTTTGAGAGATATAAGTCATGATAAAAAGGATTCAAATACGTCTTTTTCAGAGGGGACTTTTGGATATTATATAGTAGCCTTTGATAAAGAGGATGCAAATTCCTTGACTCGAACTTGGAACAATATTATAAAAGGGAAATATAAACAACTGAGTAAAGAAGAAGTAACAAAGGCTGCAGGAGAAAGTGATTTGAAACCTGTATATTTCCATCTTTTGCCTCCTGATATAAGTAAATTAAAAGCAAACGAAGTTCAATATGACAAAGGTGAAGGGGATGCAGAGGCTTTAGAGGATGATGAAGAGGAAAAGAAAGAAAGCTTTATAGTTTACAAAAAGAGAATTCATTAAGATTTAAGACCCCTTTTATAAAAGGGGTTTTTAATTTGCAATTCAAAACTAATTTTTTACATGTTTGATATAACTTTACCGAGTTTAGAAAAATTAGAAAAAGAACGGCTTTTTGACATTCTTTCTTTTAAGATAAAATCCTCAATTTTTGAAAATATACCAACTTTTGTTTTAAGAGTAAAATCTTCAAATTACATGCCTGATGATATGAGGCTTTTAATTGGGTCTGCATTAGATTGTAAATATGAAACAGGAAAAGAGAAAAAAAGTTTTCCAGATTTATATTTGAAAAATATAAAAATGACAGGCGACCCCGCAACGATGTATTTTGATATTTTTTATTATGGGGCTTTACATTTTTTACAAAGGTCAGATGAAAGAGTTTGTACAAAAAATAAATACGCGAATGAAGTTTTGAATGATATTTTTGATAAACTTCCATTCTTCAAAAATAATTATGATTTGGTTTTTAAAAAATCAGAAAATTACGCAACTTTATATAGAAGTTTAGGTACTTCAGATTTGGAATTTATAAACAATCAAGTTTGTAAAAATTATTCAATTCAAAGGGGAACTCCTTTATTTTTTACAGGCTTAGATAAAAAAATAACATTGACCTCTATAAATGAAATTTCAAATAGAACAGAAAAAGCAAAAGTAGTTGTTAAACTATGCAGCAATTATAATGGAAAAGACAGGGAATTTATAAACAAACAAGTAAAATCAATTGCAGATAAAAATTATACAGAATTAACATCAACTCAATTTTGGATGGATTTAGGGGAAAATTTTGAGGGATTAAAACCTTCTGCTTATTATTCTCCTTTTGACTCTGACATGAATATAACATCAGCATATGATTTTAACCCCTCAAAAGGCGGAAAAGATTATTTTCCGGTTTCAAAAAACTTTTTGAATATGATTGAAACAACTGATGCTCAAGTTTTTATAAACAGGCCGAAGGGAAACATTTTATTTGAAACAAGATCTCATTTTAAGTCTTTTGAAGATTTAATAAAATTCAAAATAAAGATAACAGATTTGTCCACCTTAAACCATTTAATAGTTGCAGGTGACAAAATCATGCTTTGTACAGCAAACGCTCACTCCGGTTTTAACGGAGATTATCTTGTTTCAGAAATTGCATACGGTAAGGACAAAAGCATTCCATTTTGTGAAATGACAGTAATTCGTCCAAACCTTGACCTCAATTTTGAACCTTCAATTCCAAAAATGACACTTTACAATTGCTAAATCTGCAAAGCCTGTTCAGCGAGTAAAGGAGTACGATTTGCTGCGTAATAATCCATTGCATTAGCATTTGCATCAGCCTGCAAGTTTTTAGAGAGAGTTGTCAAAATAAATTGATAACCTGCCCAACCTTGGCAAAGTCTTTCAACAAAGGATCTTTGAGATTCAGCTTTTGCAACTTTTGCTTCCATTCTTGCGAATGCATTTTTATATTTGCTACGAGCGGCGTACTCAATTTCTTTTGTTGCCAAAAAAGCTTTTTTATCTCCTGACTTCATTCCTTTTGCATCAGCTTCTGCCATCATTTCTGCTTTTATTTGAACATAAGCCTGTGCCTCAAATGTTTTCTTTTCTGAAACCGCCTCTTCAACTCTATACTTAATTCTTGAATACAAACTACCTAAAGCTGCATTTGTGGAAGTCCAACTCAACAATGCCATATTTAACTTTTCGAGAGTTGGAAGTTCATCCGGAATTAGATTTTCCTCCATCAAAGCCAAACGCTTGTTGATAAAATTAACGAGCTTTGTTTCCTCCTCATTAAAAGCATTTGCATCGTTCTCATTTTCATTTACTGTATCGAGAGGATCCATTTTTTCAGATTCACCAATAGTCATAAGTACTCCCTTTTCAAATTTTTAAAAAGTGAATTGCTATTGAGCTAAAGACTCAATAGCTTCTCCTCCTTGTTGTCTATTATTATAGACATCTATATAGTGATTTTCACAAATCATCCCCTAAAAAATCGGGAATTTTTGCTTTTTT
>CAMPAL010000033.1 GCA_946631855.1 uncultured Treponema sp.
ATTTGCAACTTTGGGTACTGGAGGATTTTCAACAAGATCTGCTTCAATTGGAGCCTATAATTCTGTAGCTGTTGATATAATCACCACCATTTTTATGTTTCTTGCGGGTATAAACTTTAGTCTTTATTTTTATCTTTTCAGTGGTGATTTTCGTGAAATTAAAGATAATACCGAATTTAAGGCTTATGTTGGAATCGTAATCATCTTTATTCTTGCTGTTACATTCTCCCTGCTTGGTACTTACGGAAATTTTGGAAAAGCTTTACGTTATTCAAGTTTTCAGGTTGTATCATTAATTTCTACAACCGGTTTTGCCACTGCCGATTTTATGGAGTGGCCTGCAATAACTCAGTTCCTCCTCTTCCTGCTGTTTTTTATTGGCGGCTCTTCGGGTTCAACCTCGGGTGGTGTAAAGGTTGTTCGCTGGATTATTCTTGGAAAGCAGATTAATAACGAAACCAAACGAATGATTCACCCACATGGAGTTTTTTCTATCCGTTTGAATAATAAACCTGGACGTAAAGATATTGTCTTTAATGTTGCAGCCTTTATGACGGTTTACATGATTCTGGTTTTTATCACCACTATGGTTGGTTGTCTTGGAAAACTGGATTTGTATTCTTCTTTTACAGGCGCACTTTCAATGGTTGGAAATGTTGGACCAGGTTTTAATCTGCTTGGACCTTCCTGTAACTATGGATTCCTGCCTGGCTTTGTAAAACTCTGGTATTGTTTTGCAATGCTGGCAGGCCGTCTTGAACTTTATACAATGATTATTTTCTTCCTTCCATGTTACTGGAAAAAATAAACTTTAAACACTTGTAACAATTCTTATGCAAGGTTCAGTCTTTTCTACAACCAGAGGAAAGTCTTCCTTGCAGAGCATTGTAACTTCTCCATCTGCCTGTAAAAGAATGGCTTTATCATAAAAAATTCTTACCTTATCAGCAGAATGCAAAGTTGCAATATCAGTTTTTATATAGGAACCATCTACAAATTTATTGTTGTCTTTTATTAATCTGGCAAGAGTGACTTTTGGTGTAAAACAAACATTTCTTTCATCAGGTAAAATTTTATGTCCACCACCGTAAACTCTGTACCCCGAAGCACCAATTGCAAGAAGGGTGATAGGAGCAGTGTCTTCATCAGTTTTCACACCGTTTTCGTTGTAGTATTCAATTTTTGCTGTTCCTGTAGGAAAATCTTTATCATAAATCAGACCGCTTAAAGGTACGCAAAGATGATAGAAGTTTCCAGGCAATCTTTGTTTTACGGTATTGGTCATGTATACAACATAAGCATCAAGTCCAAGACTGACAATATTAAAACAGTACCATGGAGCATCATAATTAAGATTTGTATATTTTTTAGGATCTTTTTTCAGAGCTTTAATATCTTCTTCTGTGTGTTTTCCTTCAGGATAGATTTTCAGGGCTTTAATATTCTGGAAAACAAGCGGTCCTTTTAACAGTTCAATTGTTTCTTCAACAGAATGTCCGTCAGTTCCATCATTTCCTGTACCAAGAGGAAGTCTTAAGAGAGTGATATGATTCATGATCATTTCACGTTTTTTTGGTTCGTTCTGTGCAGCAAGATAAAGTGATGTCTGTACTTCAAGGGAAGTTCCATCACCACCTGCGGCAACAATAATACATTCGTTTCCAGGTTCATAAGTTGCAATAAGTTCTGCAAGAACAGCATTAGCTAAATCTTTTCCATGACCAGCGTATTCTGTAGCGAATATTTTATTTGTAATACTTTTTGCACAAGATGGATATTGAATTGCTTCTTTTTCAGCGTCGTTAAAAAGTTTTTTATAATGTTTAGATTTTTTCTTGTTTGTAAAACAGCCTGCAGTCTTATTTGTAATATAATAACATTGAATATCTTTGCCGGCCCATAATTTATTTCTTGCAATTAATGCAGATATACACTGAGTAATATCTTTTGGTGTTAGTTTTTCTGACATAAATCTACTATATAATGTATAAAAGATAGATGTCAAATAAAAAAAAGTTTTTACAAATGATAATAAATAAAGTAAAATTATAAGATATGACAGAGTTCGATCAGCATCTAAATGATGTAGAAAGACAAAAGGTTATTAACGCAATCAAACTTCAATTGCCTATTGAAGTGACTTCTTATACCCTTTCACGTAACATGGAAGCCTATTTTAGGGGTGTAGAAGAAGTCTTTCTTGAAGTATGTCATCAGGAATATCTCAAAGAATACCTTAACTTTTGTTTAGGTGAACTTCTTACAAATGCAAAAAAGGCAAATACAAAACGTGTATATTTCAAAGAAAAAGGCCTTGATATAAATAATGCTGAAGATTATGCAAAGGGTATGGAAAGGTTCAAGGAAGATACTTTTGATGCGATAGATCATTATCTTGAACTTCAGAAAAAAGAAGGACTTTATGTAAAACTTTCCCTTCAGCTTAAAGTAGATCAGATTTTAATTGAAATAAAGAATAATTCAGTTCTTACAACTTTCGAAGAAGAAAGAATCAAAAATAAGATTCAAACTGCACAACAGTATAATGATATGGATGATGTTGTTTCGAATGTTCTGGACCAGTCAGAAGGGGCAGGGCTTGGAATTATCATCATCATATTAATGTTGCAAAAGGTTGGTTTATCTAAAAAGAATTTTAAGATTTTTTCTACCGACACAGAAACAATCACCCAAATGATTTTACCTTGCGACCGAAGAATTTTTGCAGGTGTTGAAATTATTTCATATGAATATATAAACTTACAGAATAAAATTCCTGTTTTGAAAAATCATTTTGAAAGTACAGAACAGATTGTTGCAGATACTGTAATTGACCGTAACAAACTTCTAAAAGATATCCGTTCAGATTCATCCCTTTCTCTTTTAATTTTGAAATATGCACTGGAAAAGGATAAAAAATGTTTTAGTATTCCTGCCGCTCTTAATCTTCTTTCTGATGAAGAATTAAGGTTTATTTTTTCAGATTCAAATCCTTCCTGCGATTTCCTTGATACTGATGATGAAAGAGAAAAACTTTTGGAACATGCGGAAAAGGTAGCATATTATTCTTATAATCTGTATAAAAACGCCAGAGATTTAAAACTTGATGATGGTGAAGAATACTTCTATTTATCAGGTCTTTTTAATAACTTCGGTAGAATTCTTTTAAAGACAGCAACAGAAGAACAGAAACAGTACATTCAGGATTTAAGTAATCAATACGAAGGACTTTCAGACAAAATTCTTGATGTATTTAAATTAGGAAATGCCAGCAATTATCTTTCATTAATCTATATGAAAAAATGTGGTTTCTCAGAAGAAACAGCTGTAAAACTTTCTACATGGAACACATTACATCTTCTAACTGCAGAAGAAAAGAAAGAAGTTCAGATTCTCTATCTTGCAGAAATTATGGCTTATTATGAAGAAGGTCTTGTAGATTTCTATCAGATTGATAAAGAAGTTCTTTCTGAATACCAGATTCAAACCGAAGAGCAGTTTAAGGCTATCATAAAAAAATTAAACGATAGTTTCTAATTATTTTTTGAAACTGCTTCAACCCATTTCTGCATTAAAATTCCAAAGGCAACACCAACATTTAATGAGGCTTTTAAACCTTTCATTGGAATTGTAACACGTCCGTAAGTTGCTTTTGCCAGTGCTTCAGGACTTACTCCTAATTCTTCCGAACCAATAATGCAAATCCCTTTTTCAGGAAATTTAAACTCATTAATATCAGTACCGCCTGTTTCAAGCGTAAAAACAGGCAGATCGGCTGGCAAATTTTCCAGACTTATTCTTTCCCAGCCCATGGTTTCGATACAGCCCATACCGGAACGAATCGCTCTTGGTTGTTCAGGATCTATGCAGTGTGGAGAAATAAATACTTTATCGGCACCCATTGCTTCTGCAGTTCTGAAAATTGAACCAATGTTAAATGGTGAACGTATATCTTCTGCATAAACACACATACCAGGAAAAAAATCTCTGGATTTTACAAGACCGTTTTCGTCTGTTTTTTGAACATGAGGTGCAATTACTAAATCCCATTCTGCAGGAAATGTTCCTATTATTCCCAGTAACTCATTTCTTGCAAAATTACATATTCGTAATTCATCAAAAGGTTCTGAAGAAATGAGTTTTTTTAAGGTTTCAGCAGATGATGGTGAAAGTTTTGGATCTTTTAGTAAAACCTGACAAACCTGTTTAATATATTCACTTCTTGGCAGGTTCTTAAAAGAATATTCTGTACCTTTTTCGGCAATTCCTTGAATGTCTCGTTCCAAAGCTCCAAAAGTTAGAGCCAGTTTACGGCGCATCTGTCCGCCTTCAAGTTGCCAAAGTTTTCCTGGTTCAATCATAATTAATAAGCTAGTTTTATAAAGTCAAAAAGATCATCGGTTGTCATGCTTTTTGGGAGATTATTAACTAAATCTACCTGACCAATATCTTCTACAGCTAATGAAAGTTGTTCAATTGTGAGATTCAAATCTTTTAAGCGGGTTGGAAGGTTTGCCATAGCAATTTTTTGTCTGATATATTCTACGAAAGCTTTACCTGCATCTTCTCCAGTAACATCTTCAGGACATGCCCTAATAATATGAGAAAGTTTTTCAATACGTGCAATTTTGTATTTACAAAGATCTTCAAGAGCATATGGCAAAAGAATAGATGCAACAAGAGATTTACTTTTGTGATAGCGGGAATAAATACTCAATGAAAGTAAGGTATCCATACCAAGAGAAGAAGAGGATGCCGCCATTGAAATCATAATTCCGGCTTCTGCCATTAAAACTTCCTGTGGAGTTGTAATTTCCAGAGATGGAGAACCATCGAGTGCGTATGACATTATTTCAAGACCTTTTTCAACAAACATATCGCTGAAAAAGTTTGCTTTTTGTGAAAGATAAGCTTCAATTGCCATTCCAATTATTTCAATTGAAAGAGTGGCTTTCTGGTTTTCTGTTAATGTCAGCATAAGGTTTGGATCTACCAGAACTAATTTTGAAACAGAATTCTGAATTTTTAAAAACTTAAGCTGATGATTTCTTGCGTCGGTGAGTGGTACTTCTGGAGCAAAAGTTAAAGGACATCTGAAAGTTGTAGGAATACAAATACAAGGAAGAGGATTTGTAGTTGGGAGTGCTCCATCGACAAAAACATAAAAATCGTGAACTTCATTGTACAAAGCTGCAACGGCACGTCCTACGTGTAAAGCTTTTGCACCACCAATTGCAATTATTCCATGAACATGACCTTCTTTTGCAAGAGCCAGGGCACGTTCAATTGTTTTTGTAGAAGTTCCTTCTGTCAGTTCTGAAAATACAAAGCTTTCAATTTTACGATCAATCAGAGACTGCATTATTTTTTCTGCAAGTTTTGCTTCGTTTAAGAAAGGGTCCATAATTACCATAAATCTGGTTCCCCATTCTTTAACCTGTTGTCCAAGACGGCTGATTGTGTATGGACCTAAAACGATATTTGGATTGATTCTAAAGATGAAATCTGACAATTTTTTACTCCCATAACATAAAAAAAAGACGGAATTCCTTTAATTCCGTCTTTTTTTTGAGTCTCACAAGTTTAATTTCTTATTAAAGACCAAGAGCAGACAAGAATTTATCTGCAGCTGAATTAATTACAGCGTTATTAAGGTAGTTTGGATCTTTGAGTTTTTCTTTTACTTCTGCAACACGGTCAGCTCTTACATCTGGAGTTTCATTTGCAATCTTCTCCATGTAGTAAATCTCAGCCATTTCTTTTGCTTCTGCTGATACACTGATTGTATCTGAATCATGAGATACTTTTGCAGTACTTTCAGATTTGCGGAGATTTTGAACATTGTTCACCTGAGTTACATTGTTTATACTATTTATCATCATAACGTCCTACCCCTCTACCTTTTAATTATCGGCAGATTCTTCAGAATTCTTAATATTTTTTACACCAGAAATAAAAACTGCAAACTCACCTTTTATGGATTGTCTTGAAGAATAATCATCAAGCAGTTCTTGTGCAGTTCCACTTGTAATTTCTTCATGCAGCTTTGTTAATTCTCGACCAACTACGATGCGACGTGTACTTTCAATATCGGCAATATCCGCTAAAAGCTTAACAATTCTAAAAGGACTTTCGTAAATAACTACGGCATTTCCTGTTTCAAGTAATTCTTTTAAGCGGTTTTTTCTTCTGCCTGATTTTGGCGAAAGAAATCCTTCAAAAATTAATGTTTTTCCACCAGTTCCAGCTACACTCACAAGCGTTGCAAAAGCAGCAGGTCCAGGAATAGGAACAACATCAAAACCGGCATCTCTAACTACATCAACAAGGACTGCTCCTGGATCAGAAACTCCAGGGGTTCCGGCATCACTTGCATAGGCAATGTCATGTCCTTCTTCAAGTAGTTTTACAATCTTTTCTCCGGCAAATTTTTCATTTTGAGCTCTACAGGAAATCAAAGGTTTTTTAATTTCAAAATGATTAAGCAGTTGTAATGTATGTCTAGTATCTTCTGCTGCAACATAATCTACATTTTTTAGAGTTTCTATTGCTCTAAAAGTAATGTCACCAAGATTTCCAATTGGAGTACCAATAACAAATAATTTTGCCACGCAAATATTATAAGATTAAAATGATATGCTTGCAAGATAAATAATGTGTATGAATTTTCAGTAACTCAAAATTTACCTAAAGCATTTTTGATATTTACTTAAAAAGATAGGTAAATTTACCTACAATGATTTTTAAAGGTTTTTAGTCAAATTTTTTAAGAAATTTTCTTATTTTTTGTTGACAATTGAAAATAATGGATTATTATTATAACTACAACGTTGTAGTGTAAGGACTTTTCCTTATGACCAAAGTTGTAATTAAAAAAAATCCTTTTATAGGAATACAGGAGAAAAACTAAATGACAAAAAGAATTGTTATTGGTGCATGTCTTATGGCTTTAGCAGCAACATCAATGTTCGCAGCTAAGAATAAGGGAGGAAAAGTCCTCAACATTTATGTTTGGAACGATGAATTCCCATCACGTTTCAATGATTTCTATGCTAAAAAGAACCCAAAACTTCTTGAAGGCGTTAAGGTAAACTTTATTCAGACTCCAAACCAGGATAATGCTTATCAGAACAAACTTGATGAAGCTTTGATGAATCAGGCAACAGCTAAAGATGATGAAAAAATCGATATTATTTGTCTCGAAGCTGACTATGCTCTTAAATATGTAAACTCACCTTATTTGCTTGATGTAAACAAGGATATTGGTCTTTCTAAGAAAGATTTAGCAAACCAGTACCAGTATACAAAAGATGTAATGACTGACTCAAAAGGAAAACTTCGTGGTGTTTCTTGGCAGTCAACTCCAGGTGGATTTATCTACCGTCGTTCATATGCAAAACAGGTACTTGGAACTGATGATCCAGTAAAAGTACAGGCTATGCTCTCTGACTGGAACAAATTTGATGATGTAGCTGCAAAAATGAAGGCTGCTGGTTACTTCATGCTTTCTGGATACGATGATGCTTATCGTGCTTTCTCTGATAACATCAAGTCTCCATGGGTAAAAGGTAACAAAATCGTTGTAGATCCACAGATTAAACGCTGGATTGAACAGACAAAACTTTACACAGAAAAAGGATATAACAACAAAGCTTCTCTCTGGTCTTCAGAATCAACACAGGGAATGCAGAAAGATGGTAAAGTATTTGGTTACTTTGCTGTAGGTTGGTTCATCGACTTCTGTATGCCACACGGTGACGGTTCAGCTGAAGGTGACTGGGCATTCTGTGAAGGTCCACAGGGATTCTCTTGGGGTGGAACTTGGATTGCTGGTGCACAGGGATCTGACAACGTTGATATCATCAAAGATTTGATGCTCACATTAACATGTAATACAGCTACTTTGAAGAACGTTTGTATTGAAGCTAATGACTGTGTAAACAGTGCTGCTGCAATGAAAGAATTAACAGCTGAAGGTTATAAATCAGCATTCCTTGGTGGACAGAACCCACTCGAAATCTTCCTTAAGAACGGTGCTAAGATTTCTAAGTCTACAATGTCTCCATATGATCAGACAATGAACGAAGAAATCATGGGTGCTATGAAAGATTACTTCGAAGGAAAAGTTGACGAAGATACAGCTTGGGAAACATTCTACACAGCTGTAATCGAAAAACATCCAAACTTGAAGAGATAATTAAAACTCTAGAAGTTTAGAATAGTAAAAAGGGAGGCTTGCTGAAAAAAAGCATCCTCCCTTTTTTTGTTAAAAAAAACGTAGTAGTTTATTAGTTAAAAAATCTTAATACCTTCCAAAGTTTTAAGGGGACAGTATGGCAGACACTAATACAGTGGCAGTGAAAAAGACAAAAAAAAGACATACAGTGCAGTATGATCGCTGGGGATATTTTTTCATTGCTCCATTCTTTTTAATTTATGTAATTTTTTCATTAATTCCATTAGTAACAACTTTTGTTTATAGTTTTTTTGAATATTATCGTATTGGTTTACAGGAAATTGGACCATATGGCAGAGTTTATAAATATTTCTCAGGAAGTGTTGATGACTTTAGCTGGGAACTTGATGATACTCAGTATGCATTAGATGATCTGATAGCACAGTATGATGAAAGTGGAAATACACTTACAGTTGATATAAAAGATGAAATTAAGGCAGCTGTTGAAGGCGTTGACGGTACAATCGATCTCGATAAGTACATGGCTGATGTTTCTAAAATGGTTGATAAAGAAATAAATAAGGGAGCTACAGCTCAGGAAACAATCGAACAGGCAAAAAAACTTGTTACACATAAGATTTCTGCTATAAGTAGAAACTTCAGTGTTGTTTTTGCTGGTAACGATAACATGGGAAAATACTTCCTTAACACATTAATTATGTGGATTCTTGGTTTTATCCCACAGATTCTTGTTTCTCTCCTTCTTGCAGTTTGGTTTACAAATACAGAACTTAAACTTAAATGTCAGCAGTTCTTTAAGACTGTAATTTACATGCCAAACCTTATTATGGCTGCTGCATTTGCTATGCTCTTCTTTGCATTGTTCTCTCCACAGGGTCCTGTAAACAGTATTCTTAAGAGTATGTACAATTCAATGAATGCATCACAGATTGCTTCTGGTGCTATGCCAGAAATGGAACCAGTAAGATTCTTCTCATCTACAGGATGGACAAGAACTTTGGTTGCTACAATGAACTTCTTGATGTGGTATGGAAATACAACAATCCTTCTTATGGCTGGTGTTATGGGTATTGATAACAGCCTTTTTGAAGCAGCTCGTATTGATGGTGCAAGTTCATTAAGAATCTTCTTCAAGATTACAATTCCATTATTACTTCCAATTTTTGTTTATGTACTTATTACATCACTTATTGGTGGTATCCAGATGTTTGATGTTCCACAGATCTTGTCTAACGGACATGGTACTCCTAACCGAACTTCAATGACTATTATCATGAAATTGAACAGACACTTGCAGAGTAAGAACTACGGACCAGCCGGTGTTACTTCAATTCTCATCTTTGCAATTACAGGCGTTTTGAGCGGTATTGTTTATAAGATGACAATGAAGAATTATCAGAATAAACGCTAAGGAGAAAAAGTATGGAAAAGATTCAGAGTCAAAGTAAAAACCTGGGCGTTAAACGCTTTTTCTGTTACCTGGTTTTAATAATTTTAGCAATTATTTCATTGTTCCCATTCTATATCATGATTATTAACTGTACTCGTGCACATATGGATATTCAGTTGGGATTCTCAGCATTGCCTGGACGTTCTTTAATTAAAAACTTTGTAAATCTTGCAATAAACAAAAAGACAGAATCTGCATTCTGGCAGAATGTTTTGCAAAAGTATGGTGTTGCTCTTTCTTCAAAGACTGGTAACTACGCAGAAAACTATCCAATTCTTCGTGGTATGTTGAACAGTATTATTATTGCAGGTCTTACTGCAGTGTTCACAACATACTTCTCTGCTATGACTGCTTATGGTATTTACATGTATAACTTCAAAGGTAAGAAGTTTGCATTCCGCTTTATCATGGCTGTTATGATGGTTCCAACTCAGGTTTCTACACTTGGTTTCTTAAGACTTTTGCAGAAACTTGGTTTGATGAACAATTATATTGCTTTGATTGTACCTTCAATCGCAGCGCCAATCGTATTCTTCTATCTGTATCAGTCAATGGAAGCAACTCTTCCTTATTCAATTGTAGAAGCTGCTCGTGTTGATGGATGTCAGGAATTCCTTACATTCAACAGAATTGCTTTACCAATGTTGAAACCTGCTATTGCTGTTCAGTCAATCTTCGCATTCGTTTCTTCTTGGAATAACTACTTCGTTCCTGCTCTTGTAATTTCAAGTAAGACAAAATGGACTGTACCTATTGTAATTGCAAATGCAAGAAACGCAGATTATTTGAACAATGACCAGGGTATTAACTACATGTTGATGACATTAGCTATTATTCCTTTGATGATTGTTTACTTCAGTTTATCTCGTTATATCATTGCTGGTTCAACAGCCGGTGGTGTTAAGGAGTAGGCTGAAAGTCCTATCAGGTATTAAAAGGCCAATTTTGCATAAAAATGTAAAATTGGCCTTTTAATTTTGTGGACTTTTTGTGTAAAACATTGTTTGGTTTAAAAACAGTGTTATAATTATTAATGTTTGTTATTAGATAAATTAAAAACGTTTCTAATCCTGCCGATAAAATAACAAATAACAAAAATTTTAAAAATTTAATAAATCACTATTAAGTTTTTTTTCAGAGTTTTGGGGGCTTAACTATGAAAAAAATGATTAAAAAAGTTGGTTGTATTTTATTTGTTTTAAGTACATTTCTTATTGCTTCTTGTGAGATTGGTCTGGGACCTTCTGTTGATACCCAGCCACCAAGTCTTTCAATTACTGTTCCAGAGACAGATGTAATCATTAAAAAATCTTTTGCAGTTAGCGGAATCTGGAATGATGACGGATCCATTTCTAACGTTCTGGTTACTTTAAAAAGACCTGATGGAAAAATTACACCTGTTACATATACTGCTCAGGTTTCAGGAGAGTCTGGTTCAGGAACATGGACTGCTGTAATCAATCCTATTGAAGAACATCTGGTTGATGGAACTTACGAGGCTGAAGTTATAATTTCTGACCAGGGTGGACATGCTGCAACTCAAACAAGAACATTCGTTATTGATAACACTCCACCAACAATTGTTTTACAAAGACCTGGTACAAAAATTACTCCAGGCGATAATCTTTCTAGTGTAAGTCCTGATGCTTATGGTCAGACTTTCTCAATTACGGGAATGGGTGCTGACGAAAATACAATTGATCATATTGATGTTTTAATTTATGAAGATGTGTCTTGTTCTGAAGCATCTTATATCAGAACTATTTCAAAAAATAACGTTGCACCTACAATTGAATTAAATGTAGCAACCTTTGAATTAGGCCAGGAAAATGCTTACTCAGATATTTATAAGAGTACCCAAAAAGAGGGTGAAAAAGCCCGCTTCTGTAAAATTGTGGCTTATGATAACGCAAAACAGTATTCAACAGATGGTAGTACAACCCCAATAGATGAAAATGGTAACTCTATAAGTGATTATTATTTGTATGATGATATTTATACAGGCATTCTTGAAAATTACACACTTACTGAAGTTCATAAAATGCTTAGTGGTAATTATCAGCTTTCAAATGAAAATCGTTCTGCTGAAACAAATACAGCAATTGAAAATTTAATTCATGATTTAGAAGATAATGCAATTCAGGAATCATATTTTACTTTGAACCCTGATAATAATCCGGTTTTCTTTGTAAACGGACGTGATAATCTGCCAACTAATACAGATAACTGTTTTTCTACTGATGATTTTAATATTACAACAGGATCAAGTATTGTAATTGAAGTTTCTACAGGTCTTGATGCTATTCCTCTTACAGCATCAACTTTAAGACCATACATCATAAAATGTCAGGCAAATGGTAAAGTTTTTGATTATAACAGTAATGGCCTTGAAGATGATGATGTAGCTGCAAATAGAATTTATCTTGCTAATGCAGGAACAGGTACAAAATCTGGAACTTCATATAAATTTATTGTAACTATTGAAAATACTGAAAATATTATTAATGGACAGACTTACATTTTTGGTGTTGAAGGTGAAGATAATAAACACAATACGGTTCAGTCTAAGAACGGACTTTTTGGTTTTAGACTGATGTCTGTAGGTGCAGCACCTATCATTCTTTCTGTAAATGCAGTTGAAGCCCCATCAAGCATTGAAAATTATGAAAATGTTGGTATTTATATCAATTCTACAAATAAAACAAGATTCCGAAACGTATTAAATATTGAATGTTCAGATTTTCCTTATAAAGTTTTGCGTGCTACAGGAACAAGTGTTAATACAATTCCAGATTCTTCTGCTTTCTCTGTTATTGCTGAAAATCTTAGTACAGCCGGGGAATTTTATGATTTGTTTGCTCCTGCTGATTATAATTCGAACAAAATTTATTTTTATAAAGTAGTTGATAATAGTGATAATGCCAGTGTTGCAAGATCAGTAACAAATTATATTGATAAGGATGCACCTGATACTTTGACAATCACAAAACCTGCAGATACTTCAAATGGTTATGCAGTAACTATTAGTGGTAGTGAAGAAGCTTTTGCCGGTGTTGCAAGAGATAAGGCATCTGAGTCTGGTCTTTCACAGTCTGGTGTTACAAAGATTTATTATAATATTGTTGAATCAGAAGTGGCTCCATCTGCAAATCCATCTACCTGGTATTCGCAGACTGCTTATGATGGAAACTGGAACTTAAGAGTTCAGCTGGTGGAAGATGAAAATAATACAATTTCGAATGATGTAATTAAACTTCATGAAGGTCATTTCTGGTTGTATGTAAAAGTCGAAGATAAGGCTACAAATCAGTCTGCAGTTGTAAGACGTGAATTCTTTGTTGATCAAAATCCTCCTGTTATAACTACAAAAGTTGATGATGTTGCTGTTGAAAATAGTTCAAAAGTCGTAAAAACATCAGCATATACATTCAAATTTAAGGTTGAAGATTCTGATGGTTTGAATGCTACAAATCCATTTGAGCTGGTTTTAAAGAAAAATTCTAATGATACTTTGACTCGTGTTACTTCTGCCACTGGTGATGGGTATACATTAACAGGTCCAGATTCTGAAGGTTTCTACACTGTAACAGTTACTGGTAATAAGGCTGGTGACGGAACTTATGAATACACAATTACTGGTCGTGATATTGCAGGCCATTCTACAACGGTTGTTAGAACTGTTGTGTTAGATACAGAAGCACCTGTAATCACTATAGTTTCTCCATCTCTTGGTGTAGATGACTATCAGAGTGCAAGTGCAATCACAATTAATGGTTCTGCAGAAGATGCTTCTGGTGTAAGTAAAGTTTATTACCAATATCTTGATGTGGGTGCTGCTGCTCCTGTAACAAGTATTAATCAGTCTAATTTTGACGGATGGTCAGAAGTTACTTCGGGAACCAGCAGCTGGAAAATTACAGGAAGTTCAGGAAATGCTAGTCCAATTTCTGGAACTGATGGTTTAAAGAAGAAACTTTATGTTTGTGCTGTTGATACTAATGGTCTTGTAAGCGAAGTTTATTCTGGAAATGTAAATTTTGACCTTAACAATCCAAATCTTACAGCTGGTGTAAAAAAGACTTCATCAAATGCAGCTACAACTACAAGTTTGAATACAAATGAAGGATTCACAATAACTGGAACAAGCTGGGATGCTAACGGAATTGATTCTGTAACTGTTTCAGATGGAACAAATACTTATTCAAGTTCTGGTGAAACACCTGCAATTACTGTTCTTTCTGGAAGTTTGAACGATGCAACATCAGAATCTTCTGCTGCAACCTGGTCTCTTGTTTTCCCAATTACCAAGGAAGACCGAAGTAATGGTAGCAAAACTGGTGAGTTAGATGATGGTTCATACACCTTTACTATTACAACAAAAGATAAAGCTGATAAAGAAAAATCAAGTCAGGTTACTGTACTTGTAGATACAATTAATCCTGCAAATGTTGCTCCAACTGTTATCTGGAGTGACTCTCCTGCAACTGGAATTCCTCACAAAGTTTCAAATGCATCTTTAGTATCAAATGCAAGTGATACAAATATTGAAGGATTATATTTCTATATTTGGGATCAGCATGAAGTTAAAACAAAAGAAACTGTTGCTGCAAATGACTGGAGTGTATTAACTCCAGGACAGGAAAGAAGTGTTTCTTTTGCAGATGGTCATGGAAAAATTTGGTTGAAAGCAGTAGATAAGGCTGGAAATATCACTTATTCAGAGACTGATTATTTAGTTGATACTTCTGCTCCAGAAACTGTAAGAGATTGTACAATCACAGGTACAAATCTTACAAATGCTTCAACAGATCTTGTATTTACTTTGACTGCTTTGGATAAAGATAATGGATATACAATTTATGGTACAAATGTTACTCCAAACGGAAATAAGGGAAATCGTGTTGAATCAGTAAAAGTTACAACCTTGTGTGGAAGTGCACTTGAAAGTTCTGCTCAGATAGAAGGAGATGCTACAGTTGAAAATGATGTGAAAACTGGTGTATGGACAATTACAATTCCAAAAGCAACTCTTGAAGCTAACGATAATAATGCTGGAGCTGTAAAAGTAACTGTAACAGATATTGCAGGAAATTCTAAAGAATATGAATTGTTCACCCTTGAAGTTGATAAAACTAAGCCAAGTGTAGAAATTGCAATGCCAACAGCATCTACTTTAAATGGTAGTGCGGTTTCTATGTCAGGTAGTGTTTCTGAAAAGAATCCAAAATCAATCAGCCTTTACTACAGAACTGATGTTCCTACTGCTGCAACAGTTCCAACTGATTCTACTTCGGGATGGACTTTATATAAGAAAATCACAACAGAAGCTGGAACTGATGATACAGGAACTATAACTTATGGTGCTTCATCATCAGCAATTTATTACTGGAACTATACAGTTAATTTGAATAGTTTGTCTGGTGCTGCAACTTCTCAGGGAACTGGATATAAGAAGGATATTTACTGGCTTGCTTATGCAGAAGATACTGCCGGAAATACAAGTGTGATAGAAACTCATCAGTATTATACAAAGAAATATACTGTAGATGTTGATGGGGATAGACCTGTCATTCTTGCAATGGGAAGTGTAAATCTTCAGGGTAAAGATTCAAATGATGCTGCTGTGGATATGTCTTCTACAAGTCGAGTGGGAATCACAAGTAATTCACTGCTTTTGAATGTAAGTGATGATGATGGAATTACTTATTTTGGATATAGATTTGGTACAAGTGGTGATTATACAGAAGTAAGTGGAAATGGTTCTACATATACTATTCCGTTTGCCAGAGATGGAGATCAGGATATTTACTTTAAGATTGTTGATGCCGCTGGTACAACTTTTGAAAGTACAACATCAACAGAGTATACATGCAGTTCTCCAAAAATAACTGATGGAAGTAACAATTACGGATATTTTGATTCTGTACATACAGCTGTAACAAAAGCTACTGTTTTGTATGCTACAGTTGATACATCAGCTCCTTTGACTCAGCCATTAGAATACAGAACTGCAAATTCATCTTATGAAGTTTTGCCTGATTCAAGCTGGTCTTCATCAATTTCTGCAACAACCTTTGGTGGAAACAGTAAGAAATATCTGAAACTTCGCCAGTATGCATATGATATTAATAATATTGATTCAATCAGAATGGTGATTGAAGGAATTGATACTCCTGTAAACTTTGTAAAATCAACAACGGGTAGTGGAAATTCTGTACAGGCTGTTACAAAGAATTTTACAGTTGCCGGAGAAGAAAAGGCATTTGAAGAATGGACTGCTAATATTAATGTAGGTGACGGTGATGATGGATTAAATCTTGATTCTGGAACAAATACTTGTACTTTGACAGTAAGTGATGGTGTTAATTCAAAATCTTCAACAGTAGTTTTGATTGTTGATAATGACCCTCCTACAATCGACATTACATCACCAGCTGCTAATAGTGATCCTGTGTATGGAAGTATTGTTGCACGTGGTTCTTCTGAAGCTGGAGCAATCCTCTATTATACTCTGTCACTTGATGGAGAAAATGCTCCAAGTACAACAGATGGAGCTACAAACAGTAAATGGACTGGTTATAATGTTGATGAAAATGGTATTAAGACTGGGGATATTATAGAAGGCACTTTTGTTGAAGGTCAATCATCTTATACAGTTGCAGATTATGTAGAATTTGATGATGATAAGGGCCTTTCATGGACAATTTACTTTGATGGAAACACAAGTTCTACAAACGGAACTCATATTTCTAAACTGTTAGATTATCTTACAGATTCTTTTGGAATAACAAACACTGCTTCAATTACAGATAATAGTTTTACTAGTATTGTAAATATGTATTTGTGGATAAAAGCCGAAGATGAAGTTGGAAATGCTGTTGAAAAACCATTCCTTATCAAGCTTGATCCACAGGGTGGTCGTCCTACAATTACAATTGATTGTCCTGAAAAGACTGCAGATGATAATGAGATAGATTCTTTTGGTGGTAACTTTAAGATTTATGGTTCTGCTGAAGATTTGGAAGAAGGAATTGAAAGTGTATGGATACAGATTCTTTCAAACAAACACAGAGTTATAAGTGGTAGTGGAAGTGATGCAGATCCTTATGTATTTACAAACGTATTGGATTCTGCAACAGGTTTTGGTACTTTTACAGGTTCTTCTACAAATAACACTGTTTCAACATTTACTGTAACTGCTGCTGATTTGGATTACTGGGCAAAAGCAGGTTATACAGTTGCCAAGATGAAGAAGGTTAATGATGTTCATACACCATGGGTAGTTGGTTCAACTGCAAGTGATACAGAGGCTGCAGAATATGGTATTCAGGCTGATGTAACTGGTGCAACCTGGCGTAAACTTATTAATACTAAGAGTGAATTTAGTCCTCTTGAATCTGGAACAGATGTAGATACTGCAAACACAAAGTCTAATCTTGCTATGCGAGTTTATTCTTACGATGGTGGAAAACTTTCTTATCCTAAGACTAAGCAGTTTGTAATTGATAATGATAAGCCTTATATCACAAATGTAAAACTTGAACAGTTTGAAAGTATTTCATCAGCTAATCCTTCTGCAAGTAGAAGTTATAGTTCTGGTGTTTGTGTTAAGGGCGAATGGTATCTGACATTTACAGCAAATGATAATCAGCATGTTAATCAAATAAATGTATTGATTGATAATAATCCTGTTTCTATATCTGATTATCAGATTACTAATGGAACTGCAAATGGAAATTATTATCCTCAGAAGTATGTAAGAGTTAGACTTGAAACTGGCCTTGCAAACTCTGTTGGTAGTTATGATATTAAAGTTACTGTTACAGATACAAATGATACAAACACAAAAGAAGAGTTGTATACAGTTAAATATGATAATAAGGCACCTAGAATTGCTAATACAATTAATGCAAATTACGCATTAAAACCAAAAGTTCAGCAGAGTAATGGTTTCTACACCATGAAATCATTTGTAAGCGATGCTGAAACTGGTGTAAATCCTTCCGGAATAGATGCGGTTGCCTTCTACTTTATGAGAAGAACAAGTACTTCTGCCGGAAATATTTATGATCCACTTATTGTAAGACCTGAAAATGAAGCAGAAGGACTTGTAAGCTCTTCAACAGCTGGAGTTTCTTATGCAGAAGGACTCTTCTGGAAAGAAATTACAGGAAGCCTGTCTGGTTCTGAATTTACATTGGCCGCAGATGATCCAAATGTTCATATAGGCGGACTTTGTAAGATTGGTGGTGTAAATTACAAGATTACAGCTAAGTCAGGAACTACTGTTAGCCTGGATGGAGAACCTGGTGCCGCTGCTTCATCTGCTAAGTTTGCACTTGCTATGGTTGTAAACAATACTGTTGCTGAATTTGCAAATGGAGAAAAATCGACTGATGGTTATTATGCTGCTCCTGGAAATGATGATGGCGACCGTATGATTGAATACATTGATGGAACTTCTGTTGAAGCTACATGGGAAGCACAGATTGTTTCTAAGAATATTCCAGATGGTCCAATTGAGATTCACTATGTGGCATTTGATAAGGCTGGAAACTATTCAATCGGTATTGTTGGAAATAAGCCTTGGGCTACATATAAAACTTATACTTCGGCAGATGCTGTGGAAGTTGCAGAAAAAACTCTTTCAAATAATTCTATGGCAAGTTTTGTATATGCTTATGATGAAGGTAATAAGGCTTATGTAAGCAATAATGCACCACGCTTTGTTGGTGTAGTAGTTGGTACAGATTTTAATGGTGATAATGATATGGATGATGAAGGTGAAACAATCACCAGATATTATTCATCTGCTGAAGGTAAACCAAATGATGTAGTTTCAAATTACATTGTTTCTTCAATCCCAGATCAGTCTATGGCAAAAGATGGAAGGGGTATTTTCACATTAAAGAATGCATCTGAAATTAGACCTGAAATAATTGGTGGTAATGGTCAGCTTTATTATGAATATAATATTTCAGCTCCGAATACATATCTTGCTCCATCTTCAATTACAGCATATGTGAAGAGTGAAACTTTAGCTGAAAATAAACTTAAGAATGGAGATGGTGATGATGCTGAAGGTTCTGCCGCATTTGATGATTATCTTGATGTAAATGATGGAAGTATCGATGCAACTAAGATTGTAACAGGCCTTGTTCCATTCTCAAGAAGTGTTCTGGCAGCAGATGATGTTGCATGGTCTACAAAGGCACTTCCAACCTGGTTCACAATTAGAATTTGGGATAGTACAGCAGGAACTGAGCCATTTACAGACAGTCAGTATGCAAGCTTGCAGATTGCTCTTGCAAATCAGACAAAAGATAATATTGCTCCAAATGTTGCAATTGATCCATTCTTCTGGGAGAGTCATTCTGACAACAGTTTGTATAATAATTCTTACGAAAATGGACATATCACTTTGAGTAAAGATTTGATTGCTTCTGATGCAACTTATAGTGCAACCACTTATGTAGATCCTAAAGTTTCTGGAAAGGTTTCTTTCCGTGGAACTGTTTGCGATGATCATGATATCAAGTCTATCTGGGCTAAGTTCGGGGCTATTGCATGTTCTAATGCAGTAGGTTCTGCAGCAGCAGATGATGGATATTACAAGGTTGCAGAAAAGGCTGATAGTGGTGAATGGACAACTTGCGGTAGTGGAACAACAGTGCCTTCTGGAGCTGCATGGAACTTCCAGATTTTATCAACAGTTTAT
>CAMPAL010000034.1 GCA_946631855.1 uncultured Treponema sp.
ATGGAGATAAAATGTACTTTGTAGCAGAAAATTTACGAGAAAACTTTGATACTGTAAAAATTGACCTTTCTTTTTCTTGTGAAAAAGGCACAATGACTTCGATTGTCGGGCCAAGTGGTTCCGGTAAATCTACAGTTTTGCGTTTAATCAGTGGACTTAATAAGGCCTGTCCTGAACAAAAAATAGTTTTGGATGATCAGGATATTTCCAATCTTCCTCCTGCAAAAAGGGGAATTGGAATGGTTTTTCAAAGTCACACTCTTTTTGATCATTTAAAAATAGAAGATAATGTTGCTTATGGGCTTGTTTCCAATGGCGTAAAAAAAAGGGAAGCCCGCGAAAAAGCCCGCGATTTTTTGAAATATTTTGGGCTTGAAGGTTTTGAAAAACGCTATCCTGCAACTCTTTCTGGTGGAGAAGCTCAGCGTGTAGCTTTGGCCCGTACCTTAATCATGAATCCTAAACTTGTACTTTTTGATGAGCCTCTTTCAGCACTGGATGCACCGCTCAGAAAAAAATTGGCTGCCTTAATCAGAGATTTGCAAAAAACTTTGGGCTTTACCGGAATTATGGTTACTCATGATATAAGGGAAGCAAAAAATATTAGTGATAAAATTATTATGATGAAGAAGGGCCGAATCCTCTGGCAGGGTAACCCAGAAGCTTTTGATGAAGGAATGCTGGAGTAGTTTGGTGCATTATATTGATTTTCATACCCATCTGGATTCCTACAAAAATCAAAAGGAATTGCTGGAGCAGCTTGCAGGCTTTGGCGGAACAATTGTAGCGGCTTCAATGGATGCAAATTCTTATAAGAAAAATCTCCAATTGATAGAAAAAGCTAAAGCCTTGGGTTGTTCCGCAAGAATTATTCCGACCTTTGGTATTCATCCAAAAGAAGCCCTTAATGCACCCCAAAATCTTTCGGTTTATGATTCGCTTTGTGAGCAGTCTCCTTTGATTGGCGAAATTGGAATGGATTTTTGCTGGTATAAAGAGGCGAGTCCACAAAAGCAGGAAGAAGTTTTTCGTTATTTTTTGAACTACTGTAACGTATCAGGGAAGGCTTGCGTAATTCATACAAAAGATGCAGAAAAGGAAATCTGTAAGATTTTGGAAGACTATCCAAAGGCACGTCCAATTATTCATTGGTATGACGGCCCGGAAGATATTTTTCAGGAATTTATGAACCGAGGATATCTGACAACTTTTGGATGTGAAACATGCCGTTCAAAACATATTCAGAATTTACTGAAAATGACCCCTTTATCACAACTTCTGGCAGAAACAGACAATCCTGAGTCGGAACCATGGCTTGGTGGAAAAGACAATTCAATCAACCTTATAAAAAGAGTTTATGCAGATATTGCAGAAGTTCTGAACATGGAAAAGGAGAAGCTTTCTTCTATAATTGAGTGTAATTTCCAGAAAATTGTAAGGCATTTATAGAAAGTCTATTTTAAAGTATAATCACACATAAATTTGAGAAAATGAAATGCTGGAGAAAAAAATGCCTGATTCTGTTTTTACAAAATGGGTTGCCTGCTGGGGAAATGCAACATCAATAACTGATAGAAAAGAAGCAACCTATGCAAAAGATCTAACCCTCCGTTATCCTGTGAGGGTTGTTTTTAATGGTTCAAAACTGCGTTTTCATTTTTCTAATTTAACCGGAACTGAAACTGTAAAAATTTCCAGAGCCTTTGTTGCAGAAAGAAAGCCCGATTCATATCAGCCTGTAAAAATAACAAAAGATGGAATGGAAAATTTAGAAATACCGGCAGGACAGGAGATTTTATCGGATGAAATTCCTTTTGATGTAACTGCTGGTCAAACTCTTGAAGTTTCAATGTATTTTGCAGATTTTACCCAGATGAATGCAGGTACTCTTGTAACAGGCCCTCTTTCAAAAGGCATGTTTGCTTATGGCGATTTTGCCAGCGAAAAAGATTTTCCTGATAATTTATGCCGTAATACAAACTGGTTTTATTTTTTGAATACGATTGACATTTTTACGGAAGAAAAAAATCATGCTCTGGTTTGTTATGGAGATTCAATCACAGCTCAGTCCTGGCCTGATTATCTTGCTCAGAAAGCCTGGGATAAGGGGTTTCATGATGTGGCAATTATCCGCCGCGCTGTGTGTGGAACAAGAATTTTGCGTCAGTATGATTGTATAACTTATGCCGCCTATGGCTTAAAAGGTTCTGTAAGATTTCCAGTAGAACTTAAGGTTTCAGGAGCTTCGGCAGTAATCATCCAGCATGGAATAAATGATATAATTCATCCGGTTGGGGTAGAAGTAAATAAATTTCGTCCCTGGTCAGATATGCCGTCTGTAGAAGACCTGGAAAAAGGGGTGGAAGATTTATACATTAAGTTTGCCCGACAACAAGGTTTGAAAGTCTGGTCTGGAACTTTGCTTCCAATTCTGGGCTGGAGAACTTATGAACAGTTCAGGGATGATGTAAGAAACGCCTTCAATGACTGGTTAAGAAATTCGCCTGCTTTTGACGGTTGTATCGATTTTGATAAGGCCGTTCGTGATTCAGAAAATCCTGCCGCTTTTGCCCAGGGATTTGACAGTGGAGATCATCTTCACCCAAGTGAAAGTGCTTACAAAGCAATGGCAGAAGCTGTTCCAGAATCTTTGTTTACATTGTAAGAGGAAAGGAACTGCATTATGAATAAGATAAAATCACTTTTTCAACTTTTCTGGACTTTCTTTAAAATTGGTGGACTTACTTTTGGCGGCGGTTTAACAATGCTTCCTATGCTGGAAAGAGAACTGGTTCAGCATAGAAAATGGGTAACTTCAGAAGAACTTTTAGATATTTATGCCATTGGACAGTGTACTCCAGGCATTATCGCAGTTAATACTGCTACTTTTGTAGGATATAAAAGAGATAAAATCTCTGGTGGAATAGCTTCTACTTTAGGAATGATTTCTCCATCACTTATCATCATAATTCTTGTGGCCGCTTTTCTTAAAAATTTTATTGATAATGTCTGGGTTTCTCATGCGATGATGGGGGTTCGGGCGGTTGTTTGTGCCCTTCTTATAAATACTGTTATTACTCTTGGAAAAAAGACCTTAAAATCTTTGCAGGCCTGGATTATTGCTCTTGTGATTTTGCTTCTGGCATTTTTTACTCAAGTACCAACAGTATGTCTTGTGCTTATGTCTGCTGCTGCTGGAATTATCATTGATATTATTAAAACTAAGCATGAAAAAAAATCTGCCCTAAAAGAGGAAGGAGAAGAAAATGAATAGTATAAGTTTAGGATTTCTTCTTTTCTGGGAATTTTTTAAGGTAGGATTATTTGCCGTTGGTGGAGGGCCTGCAACTTTGCCATATCTTATTGAACTTGGAAATAAGTACAACTGGTTTTCCATGCAGGATCTTACAAACATGATTGCAATAAGTGAATCGACTCCAGGCCCTCTTGGAATAAACATGGCAACTTATGTAGGTTTTGAAACTTTGGGTGTGCCGGGAGGAATTCTTGCAACTTTAGGATTAGTTACTCCAAGTATTATTATAATCTGTCTGATAGCGGCATTTTTTGCCAGAGTAAGTGATAATCGTTTTGTAAAATCAGCTTTTGCGGGAATACGTCCTGCTGTGACAGCGATTATTGCGGTGGCTATCTGGGGAATTTGTAAAGTAATTCTATTTAATTTTACTGATGGACAAGTTCAGCCATTGTGGAATATCATTATATTGTCTGTTATTGTTTTAGGACTTTTGCAGATAAAAATATTAAAAAAAATACATCCGTTTTTCTGGTTTATAATCGGAGCAATAATAGGAATCGTATTTAAATTTTGAAAAGTTTAAGGAGTTTGTATGGTCTCGATAGTTATTGTTTCGCACAGCCAGAAATTAGCTGATTCAGTTACAGAAATTGCCCTGCTTATGGCTCGTACAGCAAAAATAGAAGCAGTTGGTGGAAATGATGATGGAGATTTTGGTTCCAGTGAAAGAAAAATCATTCAGGCAATTGAAAAAATGTACACCGAGGATGGTACAATCGTAATTGCAGATATAGGAAGTTCTGTAAACACAGCTAAATCTGCAATTAAAAAGATAATCGAATCTGGAAAAACAAATGTCGTACTTGCAGACTGTCCTATGATTGAAGGTGCAATTGCGGCTGCAGTTATGTCTTCTGTTGATATGCCAATGTCTGAAGTTGTAAGACAGGCTGAAGATGCAAAAAAATTGAAAAAGGCTTAAAAATGAATTCTGCTCAAAAAATGATGGACTTTATTCAGAAAAGTCCAAGTTGCTTTCATGCAATCAATAATATTAAAGAAACTCTTGTTCAAAAAGGATTTAAGGAACTAAAAGAAAGTCAGGTGTGGAAACTGGACGCTGGTGGAAAATATTTTGTCACAAGAAACGGTTCATCCATCATTTCTTTTACACTTCCTTCTGCCACTTTTCAGAGTTTTTTAATATGTGCCAGTCACAGTGATTCTCCAACTTTTAAAATAAAAGAAAATCCTGAACTTCCAGGGGCTGGACTTGTTTCTTTAAATGTAGAAAAATATGGCGGAATGCTTATAAATCCCTGGTTCGACAGGCCTTTGAGTATAGCAGGACGTATTGTTGTATCAGAAAAATCAGATTCAACAAAGTTATCATTTAAGTCTATTTTGATAAATTTTGACCGCGACCTTGTGATGATTCCGAATCTTGCCATTCATATGAATCGCGATGCTAATGAAGGACACCACTTTGACCTTCAGCAGGAAATTCGTCCTGTAATTTCAGAAAACGAAGATTTTTCCTTAAAAAAACTGCTTGCAAAAGAGGCTGGTGTAAAAACCGAAGAAATTATTTCTTATGATTTGTTTTTATACAATCGTGATAAAGGCACTTTCTGGGGTGAAAAAAAGGAATTCATCTCAAGTCCTAAACTGGATGATTTGGAATGCGTTTATACTTCTTTGCAGGCCTTCCTGAACGCGGCAGAAAATCCTGTTTCAGATAAAAATGTAAAGGTTTATGTTGTTTTTGATAACGAAGAAGTGGGAAGTAACAGCAGACAGGGAGCAGGCTCAACTTTTTTGTATGATACTTTACACCGAATAAATGAAAGTTTTGGAAGAAGTGAACAGGAATATCTTGCGGCAATTGCACAGAGTTTTCTTGTAAGTGCTGATAATGCCCATGCCATCCACCCGAATTACATTTCTTCTGCAGATCCGGTGAACAGACCTTGTGTTAATGGAGGGCCTGTAATTAAATTTAATGCCGCACAGAAATACACCAGCGATGGAATAAGTGCATCAGTTTTTAAAAAGATTTGTGATGAAGCAAAGGTTCCTTATCAGATTTATACGAATAATTCAAATATTGCGGGGGGATCAACTTTGGGAAATATCAGTAACAGTCAGGTTTCTCTTATGGCTGTTGATATTGGAATTGCTCAATGGTCAATGCATTCTCCAAACGAAAGTGCAGGTTCAAAAGATGTTGAATATATGGAGAAGGCAATGACCAGATTTTATAACTCCGAAATCGAAGTTAGTTCTTAGCAGGATTTTTTTCCTGAGCTTCTTTGATGTCTGCTTCTGTTGCCTGTACCCAGTACTGGAAAACCTGGATTGGACCTACAGTTCCTGCCATAGCTAAAGTTGGTTCTTTTGCTGTGTGGCTCTTGTTCTTTTCTCCAGTGTTAAGATACTTAATTACACAACCATACATTTTTCCGTTTGAAGGATCGATGATGTTTCCATTTTTCCAGGAACCTTCAGCATCTTTTTTCATGTTGAAAATCCATGGAGTTCCAACTGTGTGCATTTTGTTTACTGCACCTGAAACAGGGAAGTTTTTGTAAGATTCTTTACATGCATCTGCAATTACATCCTGAGGTTTGTCAGTAGTAGCAGCAATTGTTCCGAACAACATTCCGTTTTCTTCATAAATACGCCAGATTGCAGTTACTTTTCCAGATTTGTCATCAATACTTTTCCACAAGCCTGCTGCAGGGTCAGCAGCGAACATAGCACATGTGAAAACCAAAAGTGAAGTGAATAATGCGATAATTTTTTTCATTTTTTCCTCGCAAATAAATAGTAATTACCGAAAAAAAATCGGCATGAATTGAAGTTTAAAGGCAAAATTTTAATATTGCAAGAAAAATATGATAATATTGCGAGATTATACTCTTTGTTTTATAATCGTGCTTATGATTTTGAAGAGACGTTTAATCTTATTATTTTCTTTTTGTTTTCTCATTTTTTCTGGATTTGCACAGAGTAAAGAACTTGTCGTAAAAGTTAATCTTGATCAGAAAAAAATTACTTCCTTAGATTCAAATTCACAGTCTTTTGTTAAATCTGCATACATGAAGATTTTGCAGGATTTAACCATGATTTCCGAAATTAGTATCCGCACATCGGAAGTAGATAATGAACTTCGTGAAATTCAAAAGCAATCACAAATTGAAGCAGCAACAGGTCTTGGAAGTGAAGATTCGGCTTATGCTGCAGATAAAGGTATTCGTGCAGATTTATTGATGAATATCACCTTGAACAACACAGGAAGTAATAATTATCAGTTTGTAATTACAGTTTCAGAAATTGAAACAATGAAGATGATTATTACAGAAAGTTCTGACCGTTTGATAATTGCAGAACTCACAAAAGATACTGTTGTTGATAATTTAATTTACAATGTATTAACTGCTTTGAATAAGAGGGGATATATTTCTCAAATTTCAGGCGATGTTACAAATCAGCTTTTGCATCTGGATTCTTCTGAAGAAAGTTTCCGTAAATATGTGCAGGAATACACCCGCCAGCGAGAAGCCGCAGAAGCAGAACTGGAAAAATTGAGAAAAAATGCAAAGTCTGAAGAAGACAGAATGGAACTGGAAGCTCAGAGACTTGCCCTCCAGCTTAAAATTGAAATGGCAGAAAAGAACCGCCAGATTGCAGAAGAAAATCTTCGTCGTCAGCAGGCAGAAGATGCTGCAAAGAGCAAGCGTCAGAAAGAAATGGAGCAGATGCAGAATGCCCAGAGAGAAAAGTTTTTAAAAGATATTCAGGCAATTGAAGATGCCCGTTCTGCTATCCGAAAAGAAACACTTACATCTTTATCATTAAAAAAGAGAATTGAACTGATTGAATCGGCACGTGCAAATTTGAATCGTCTTGAAAATCAGTTGTCTGATACAATAGGACAGAATTCCTCTTATTATGATGAAAAAATGCAGGCTGAAATTGATGCTGTAAATGCTGAACCATGGCGAAAGGCAGACCTTTCTAATGGAGAGCCAACAGAAAGAGCTTTAGCATACCGAAAACAGAAAATTGATAAAATCCGCAGTAGTTATGAAGCTCAGAGAAAGGCTGGGGAAAATCAGCTTAGAAATGCGGCTAAATCTACTATAGATTCTTATAAAAATCAGCTGCAGTCAAATCTTTCTGATATGGCAAAAACAACTTATGTTTTCCGTTCAATTGATGTTACAGATGATTATTTGACTCTTTCAGTTTCTGAATTTGACGGTGAAAGACTGGTTTGGGATGTAAATTCTTATTTTGATCTTAATAATATTCCAAAAATAAGTGACGGAAAAATTAATTTACCTAAATCTTCTTTGAGCTACGAAATGATGACTGGTAAAAAACCAGATCTTTCAACAGATGAAGGCTATCAGACTTATCAGGATATGGTTGATATGGCTGATTTGTATTTCAGAACTTCTGTTCCATATCTGTATTCGCAAATTGCTATCAAAGTTTCTTATAATAATTCACTTTCAGAATATGAAATAAAACCTGTTGCATTCCAGATTTTCAAAACACAGGACAATAAAAAACCTATTGTTTCTTACAATGAAAGTCAGATTGAAGCAGCAAAATACTTATACAAAAAAGATGTAACACAAACTACAGATAGTAATTCTGAAGTATTTGTGCCATCTGTCACATATACAAGTATTACAGAAAGTAATTTTTATAAATCTCAGGAAGCACGAAGAGGTCTTTTTCTTGAATCAACTTATTTGAACGGGCCTTTCTATCAGGGGGTAGATATCAATTTATCTGCAATGATTGGCGGAAAATTCTTCTTTGCCGGCGTTGATATGGACCTTGCTTATCCTCAAATTAAATCTGAATATACTTCTACAAGTGACTGGTCTAGTTTCTATATTTCAAATATTGATGCAATTCTTGGTTGTTCAGTAAAACTTTTTATTCTTAAACCATATCTTGCATTTGGAGTTGGTCGTTATAGTATCAGTAATGAAAAGATGTATGATGACAAAATATCCGGCCTGCTTTTGGAAGGAATTGCCGGAATGGATCTTTGTCTTGGCAGTTACAGTCTTGGGGTGGTGTATAAACTTAAATATCTGTATGGTGCAGGTTTTGTTGATACATATGGCTTCTCATTAGGATTAATCTGGTAGGAGAGTGTATTATGAAAAGATTTTTACCTTTGCTGATTGTATCATTTTTATTTATAACATCTTGTGCTCAAGGCTGGAATATTGTTTTTCCGGATTCAAGTTCTGAACTATCAAAAAAAACAGGAACAAACTACACCGGGGCAACATCATCATACAGATATTCTGATTATGTAACAGGCACACTTTATAATGGAGGTTCCTATACTGTGTATCGTTTCCTAACATCATCAGGAACTAATACTTATTATCTTAATTGGGAAAACTTCGGAACTGCTCGTCTTGCGGTAGATGTTTCTGAATCATCATCCTTTAGCTCGAATAATTTTTATTCAGGATCGGTGACAAGTCCAATAAGTATACGTGTTACAGGTAGTAGGTACATTTATATAAAAGTTAGACCAGCAAATGGTTCTTCTTCGAATACAGGAAATTATAAACTGACTGTCGGTGGAAATTCCGGTTCAATTAGTTTAACAAGATATAATTAATATATATTATTGGAGGATTTTATGAAAAAAACATTAAAAATGATTATTGCTGCTACAAGTGCTTTGCTTTTGCTTACTTTTGCAGGCTGTAAAACAACAGAAGTTACAGGTTCTGGAATCAAAGGAAAATCTGCAAGTGTAAAGAGTGTAAAACGTCAGATTGCTGATTATCAGGGTGCTACTCTTGGAAGTGAAATTCCACAGTGGGTAAAACTTGTTTCTGAAGGTCAGTATGGACAGAAAGTTCTTTCTAAGGTAATGCCTGATTTGGAAGGAAGAAAGGTTTTCGTAGTAACAGGTCGTGGTGATAATCTTGATTTTGTTAAATCATGGGTAAATCTTGTTGATATCGAAACAGAAGTTTCTGGTGCTTTGGAACGTGTAACAGGTAAAGTAGTTACTTCTAAACTTGAAGGTTCAAGTTCAGCAAGTGGAACAGAAAGCGGATCAACAAAAGTTTCAAAAGCTCTTAACGATTACAGAATTGCTTTGCAGGATGTAAGAATTTCTGGTCTTGAAAGAGAAGCAGAATACTGGGCATTGGTAGAAGTTCTTGATAACAAGAAAAATGTTGTAGATTCTTACTATGAATATTATACAGTTTGGTCTATGGATCAGAAGGTATTTAATGTTCAGTTGAATAAAGCATTGGATCATATTGATGAAGCAACAACAGAAGCTGCAGAACTTAAGAGACTTGTTAAAGAAAAATTACAGAATGAACTTTCTGTAGCATCAAACAGTCCAGAAGCTGTAGAAGAAGCTGATTCTTATATTGTTTATGCTGAATAAATCATTTCTTACTGGTGCATTTGCAGTTCTTTTTTTGATTACAGTATGTGGATGTGCCAGTAATTCTACAAAAAACGAAAAACCTCTTTGGGCAAGTGATGAAACTCTGGAAATGGTATATCCAAATTCAGAATATATTGCACGTATTGGACGGGGAACAAGTATCCAGTCTGCAACATCTTTTGCCGAAGGGGAATTAAGTTCTTATTTTTCACACTCTGTTCATTCTCAGGTAAATGCCACACAAGTTATGACAGACACAAAGAGTGGTGATAAAGAAAATATTCCTGGAGAATCAAAAACAGTCCGTTCTATTGAGCGAAAAGTTACTGTTGATTCTATGAATGAACTTTTTGATGTCCATTTAACTTCTGCCTGGTTTGATAAAAAACAAAAACAGTATATTTCTTGTGCTTATATCAATCGGGATGATGCTTTTAATCTTTATGAAGCAAATGTCCGTAATGCCAGAAATAAATTCCGTCTTTTTTATGATAAAGCTGAAGCGGAAGAAGATTTACTTAATAAAATAAAACTTCTGTCTGATTGTGAACTTCCTGGCGAAGAATACCTGGAAACTTTGAAAATATCAAATCTTCTTTGTCCAGATAAAGTTTCTGCTTATGGAAACGACCGAAAGCTGGTGGAAGGCTTAGAAGTAGAAAAAAATATCTGTCGTCAGAAATGTCAGATGTATATCACTTCTACAACAGAAGATGGAAAAAAACTGAAAAGCTGCGTATCTCAAATCATCAAGGCTAAAGGCTTTAATGTTACTGAAAATAGAAAAGAAGCTTTTTATGAAGTTATAATTGATTTAGATTTGGGAAAAAACATTTTTGGTGAAACTTTTACCGCAGAACCTGAACTTACACTTTCTATAAAAGGAACAAAAGGTGGTGAACGTTTCAGCTACAAGAGAAATCTTCCAAAACAAAGTGGTTTTACAGAAGCAGAAACACTGGTAATTCGTAAGATTATTTCTTCTGCAGAGTCAGAATTGAATACTAGTCTAGAAAAAGAACTATCATTATAATAGTTCTATGAATACTAACTTGATTTTTGAAGCTCCAAGAGAGATTTCATCGGCTTTTATTGATTCTTCTGTAAGAATGGGTGTGGCTCAGTCGGTTCTCCTTGTTCAGGACAATCTGACTGAATGTTTTGCTGCAATGAAATGTGACGGTGTTCTTTATAGAGAACAGTTCAACGTTTTCTGGGTTTTTACCAAAACAAAAGTTCATTTTGAACGCCGTCCAGACTGGCGAGAAATTGTTACTGCAAAAACATTTCCAATTGATAATCTTGGAATGCGTACACATATCAATACTGAAATTTCAGATAAAGATGGTAAACGGCTTTTAGTTGCAAATCAGGAAGCCTGCATTTTAAGTCTTGAAAATCATCGTCCTGTAAAAATTACATCCCTGACATATCCAAAAGAAGGTTTTCCAGAAGCAGTTTACAATGAACCTTTCGAACGTTTCCCATCAGATTTCACTGAAGATGAACTTGTTTTTGAGCAGACCATTCGTTCCTGCCATATAGATATGTCACATCATATGAACAATATTGAATACATCAAACTTGCTTTATCTGTGTTTACTGATGATTTTCTTTTGACTCATGAAATTACAGATCTGGAAGTTCATTACACTGGTGAAAGTAAGGAAGGACAAAATCTTCGTGTTTATCGCCGGGATGACGCAGAATGTCCAGGAAAAGTATTTATACATATTAAAGAATCTGACCGCTGTGTTTTTGAGTGCTGTTTGAAGATAAAATAAACATTCATGTCCATCGACGATTTATTTGAGAAAAAACAGAAAAATATCGAAAAAATTCTCGAAGAAGTTTCTAATGGATGAGCTAAAAATTGCTCTCGCAATTTTCTTAACGCTCTTCTATTGAACACCGCCCGCCAGCGGGCTTACACAGGTAGACAGAATCCTTATTACAAACAGCATGACCATTAATACAATCTTCCGTAAGTATAACCGCGGTCGCTCTGAACCGGTGCTTTTTTCACCTCAAAGTAACAGACTGCGTTTTCTTTTAATTTCAGGGAAATCTTATTTCCACAGCGTTGTGTTTTTGTTAAAGGTTGAGCAGCCTGTCTAAGCAGTTCTATTTCGTCCTGATCTGGATTAGCATGTTCACCAAGTTCGTGCCAGACTTTAAGCGGATTACAAACTTCTTCATCCACCAGTTGAGTCAAAAGTACGTTTGGCTGATTATCATTTTCTAAAGGCAAATCCAAATCAATCTCAATTTCTTTTCCTGTCATTTCTGTATCAACATTCCAGGCAATTCCTTTAAATGAACCATCAGTGCATTTTGTAAGCAGGCATTCCGGGGTTTTTAAAAGGCATTTTTCATATTTCTTAGTAAGATTTTTATAAAATGCAAAAGTCCAGAATGTAGGTTTTGGAATCAATCCGTTTGCAACAAGGCCAAATCCACCATGGAAAGGTGTAAATGGAACTCCGTTTTCTTCAAAAATATCACCAAAAGTCCAGTAAGAATAAGACTTGTGATTATCACCAAAAGTTGAAAGCATAAGTGCAATATAAGCGGCATTCAGATTTGTATCGTGGATTGGTGCATTTGGGATATATGATGTGTTAAATTCTGTAACATTGATGTCCATATCCTTAAATTCGGTGAAAGAATCAACAATTCCGCGGGTCGAATCCAGCTGTTCAAAACATTTTTCCTTTGGATGTAGTTTTGGATATCCGTAATGACCATCAGGGGCTGGCAATTCTGTTGTATAATGGTGGCGGCTTACAAAATCAAGAGGACACTTATTCTTTTTTACGAATTCCAGAAAAGCCTTTATCCATTCTTTATCAGTTCCTCCGCAAACGGCAGGTCCGCCCACCTTAAAACGCTGATCAACTTCTTTTACAGCAGCTGATGATACCTGATAAAGCTTAAAATATTCTTCCATATCTGCATCTTTCCAGAAGCCAGGAAGATTTGGTTCGTTCCATACTTCAACAGGCCAGGTAATCACCTCTTCTTTTCCATAACGGTCCATAAGGTGGTGTAAAGTTGCTTTTATCAGATTTGCCCAGCGTTCATAATTTTTTGGAGGAGTTGTCTGTCCCTTCCAGTAAAAAACTGTCTGTTCACCACTTGCCAGTTGTTTTGGCATAAAGCCCAGTTCTATAAAAGGTTTAATTTTAAGTTCTTTGTAGGAATCCATAACCATATCAAGGTAGGTCCAGTTATATTCAACTTTTACCCCATCCTGATATTCGTGATATATTGCTAAATCATCATGAAAAAGCCCATGACCTCTTATATGTTCAAAACCGATTTTTTCCTGAACCAGTTTTAACTGTTCGTAGTACTGTTTTTGAAGGGCAAGACCCATTCTTCCTGTTCCAATACAATAAAATGCATTGTTGTTAAATTTGATATTTTCATTTCCTGTAATTTTGTAATTCATGCTATAAATTGTAATGTAATAATAATTGTTTAAGATTCAGTCTTTTTCCTTAAGTTTTATACGATTTGTTATAAATATGACGTAATTATAGTTTTTATATGAAAAATGTGTCTTATTTGTCATAAATTACATATATTTTTTTTAAAATTAGCATTAATTTACTATTTAAAGCATAATATTTATATAGATATGCAAATTCTGAATTCACAATATCATAAAAAGAAAAAGATGACTTTTTGTTGGAGGAATTATGAAAAGCACAAAAACTAAGGTAGCACTGATTTTGACTGCCTTTACTGTATTAGCCAGCCTTTCAGCTCAGACTTCAGCTTCGAATTACACGGAAGCAGATCTTGTATGGAAGGAAGACTTTAACGGAAAAAAACTTAATACAAAAGACTGGAACTTTGAATTTCATCAGCCTGGTTGGGTAAATAATGAACTTCAGTCTTATGATGACTCTCCAAAAAATACTTATGTAAAAGACGGCTTTCTTGTTATTCAGCCAATTAAAACTGTAAAAGCTGATGGAAGTGTTTCTTATACTTCAGGACGAATTAATACTCAGGGAAAACACATTTTTACTTATGGAAGAATTGAAGCTCGTCTGAAAGTACCAAAGGGAAAAGGCTATCTTCCTGCATTCTGGATGATGCCAGATGATGAAAGTTTCTATGGTCAGTGGCCAAAATGTGGTGAAATTGACATCATGGAAGTTCTTGGACATGAAACAGAAACTCTCTATGGAACTCTTCATTATGGAGAACCACACAACAGTAAACAGGGGTCATACACTTTAAAAGGTGATACCTTTGCAGATTCTTTCCACAATTTTGCAGTTGAATGGGAACCTGGTGTAATTCGTTTTTATTGTGATGGTGAAAACTACAAGACTGTTACAGACTGGTATACACGCCGTCCAGGATTTGATGAAGTAACCTTCCCTGCCCCATTCGATCAGCCTTTCTACATTATTTTCAACGTAGCAGTTGGTGGTGATTGGCCTGGATATCCAGATGAAACAACAACATTTGGTCCAGAAGCACAGATGATGGTAGACTGGGTAAAAGTTTATCAGAAAAAAGAATACAATGAAGATGTAGAAAAGGTTCAGGAAGTTGTAGTTTCTGCCGCTGCTTCTACAGATTCTTCTGGAAATATGGTTCGTTCTGGTGAATCAAACTGGGCTTTCCTTAAGTTCCAGGGTGGAAATGCAAAATTCTCTGCAAAGAATGATAAACTTGAAATCTCACCAATTTCTGATGGTCCAGTTTTGCACGCAATTCAGGTAGTTCAGGAAAATATCAGCCTTAAAAAAGGAGATATTTACCGCTATTCTTTTGATGCTTCTGCCGATGAAGAACGTACAATTGTTGCCTGTATTTCTGCTCCAAATAACGGATGGATCCGCTATCTTCCTGATCAGTATGTAAAACTCAATAATAAAAAACAGCATTTCTCTTTTGAATTTAAGATGCTGGAATTTACAGATCCAACAGCTCGTATTGAATTCAACTGTGGAAATCAAAAATCACTGGCTCCTGTTCATATTTCTAATATGAGACTTGAAAAAATTGGTGAAGTAGACCTTTCCTCTGCAGGTTTAAATCTTTTACCAGACGGAAACATGATTCATAATGGTCAGTTCCAGGAAGGAAAAGGAAGACTTGCATACTGGAAAATTCAGAACAACATAAATGCAGAAATCAAAGTTTCAAACGTAAATGGTCGTCGTGAACTTATGGTAACTGCTCCTGAAACAATCACAAGTTATAGTGATGTTATTCTTAGTCAGGAAGGATTTGCATTGCCAGCTGGAAAACAGTATATAATCAGTTTTGATGCTTATGCTTCCAGAGACTGTAGAATGGGCTTCCAGATTGGAAAATTTAAGGAATATCCTGTTCTTACAACAAAGAAACAGCATTTTGAATATCTTTACACTATTCCAAAGACAAATGAATATTCATTACAGTTAATGCTTTCAAATTCAGGAGCAACAGTTTATGTTGATAATGTTCTCCTCAAAGAAAATAGCTGTCTTTTGAACGGAACTTTCAGCAGTGGAATAGCAGCCTGGGAACTTTATGCACATCAGAATGCAGCAGTTTCTCTTAATATTGAAGAAATTGATGGAAACAAACAGGCTGTAGCAGCAATTCAGAAAACTGGTGATGCAGACTGGATGATTCAGCTCAAACAGAATAATATCCTTCTTGAAAAAGGAAAAACTTATCATGTAAGTTTTAAGGCAAAATCTGATATGAACAGAACTCTTATGTGGGCATTGCAGAGAGATGGTTCAAAAGATGACAACTGGATTCCTTATTCTGACACAATTAAGTTTGATGTTACAAAGGACTTCAATACTTATGAGCATACCTTCACCATGGCTAGTGCAACAGATCCTGCTGTAATTTTCACAATTTCAATGGGTGCTGTAAACGGTAAACAGATTAATTCTACTCATAAGATTTATATTGATGATGTATCTATTGAAGAAGTAAAATAAGATATCTGTCAAAAGGAAAAACAAATGGGTATAAAAGACGAACTTGCAAAAACAGAATTCTATAATCGGGAATATTCTTTAAAACATATTCCTTACGATAAAGAATTATCTTTCTATCAAAGTATTCGTAATGGTGATATGAAAGAAATGCATCGTCTTTTTACCCCACTTTGCGAAGAAGGATTTGGACGTTTGAGCGATAATCCTCTTCGCAACTTAAAATATCATCTTATAATCACCATTGCTTTTATCACCCGTTTTTGTATGGAAGGCGGTCTGGAAATGGAAACTGCCTACAATATGAGTGATATTTACATCCGCCGCGTAGACACTTGCACTTCAGAAGAAGAAATTCATGAAATTCATAAAGAGCTTTGTGAATCTTATGTAAGAACCATGCAGAACAGGCGGCCTAAAAATCATTATTCAAAACCTGTACATATTGCTGTTGATTACATTTATGATAATCTCCACAACGATATCACTCTTCCAGATATTGCTAACGAAGTTGGTCTAAGCGAATCTTATATTTCAAGATTATTCCACCGCGAAACAGGACATAGTATTTCAGGATATGTAATTCTAAAAAGAGTTGAAGCTGCTAAAAATCTTTTAATCTATACAGATTATTCAACTGCAGAAATTTCAAGCTTTTTGAATTTCAGCAGCGAAAGTCATTTTATTGCAACTTTTAGAAAACTTACTGGAAATACTCCAAAAAAGTTCCGTCTTACAAATTTCAGACTAAAGGTTGGGGAAGAATAATTTTACAGATAATTCATACATTCTGGAAAATTATGCCGCACTATACACTGCTTTCAAATAATCAAAAATACTCTGCCTGTATTTATCAAAATCATTCATACAGTCATCTGGCAATTCTGCCCACAAGGTATTTCTAATTTCATTCTGGATTGTTGCTACGGTGGCATCTTTATCAAATGGGCTGTCCATCTCGGCAAGAAGGCTCTTTATCTTTTTGAGTAATTCTTTTGAAAGCTCTTTGATTTTTTTGATGTCTTCTTTTGTCAGGCTTTCTTTGAAAAGCATGTCGTAAATTGTTAGTTCTTCGTCACTGTCAAAGCCTTCACGGACATAACGTTTTTGTTCTTCGGTCATGTCTTTTGCGGTTTGTAGTAATTCGTTAAATACCTGTTCTATAACAGCTTTGTCCTGGCTGCGATTGTATTCTTCAATAACTTCGAGATAGTGCTTGTAGAAATCAATTCTGTTAGGATTTGTCTTAAGCATTGCAGCAAGTTGCTTTGAAACAAGTTCGTTAATATCATTTATGACAAGCTGCTTGTTTTTGATTTTTGCAAACTCAGTAGCAAGCTTATCAAAATCAATCTGGCTTATATCAATTTTTGCATTCGGTTCTTTTGCATCATCAGGAGTTTCTTCTGTAGAAATGTATTCATTTACAATTTCTTCCAGGCCTTTCATTATGTCATCGACATCTACAGGAGCCTTTGGTTTTGTAAGCTGACGATAGATTGCTTCAAGGGCATCATGCTGTTCTTTGAGTTCGGCAGTTATTTCTGAACGTACTGCATATTTATAAAGACGGAAGAATTCACCGACCTTTGTGCAGAATTCCTTTTTTACCTCATCTGGAGCGGCAACAGAATTTGCACCAGTTTGAATCATTTTTATGCGAGCAAAGTTTCTGGATTTGATTAAATCTTTAATTTCAAAACCATGCTGCTTAAGATATTCAATTGCAAGGGCAGCATCTTCATAAATAGCCGCAACCAGTTTTTCACGGTCGATAGTAACTTTATGACCGTTGCCAGCATTTCCACCACCGCTTGTTGTGTAATCTACCAAAGCCTTTTCAAGTGCAGTAACAATTCCAATGTAGTCTTCAATAAGACCATTTTCTTTACCGTCGTTTACACGGTTAGCACGGGCAATTGTCTGCATAAGAGTATGAGCCTTAAGAGGCTTATCCAGATACAAAACAGAAAGAGACGGACAGTCAAAACCAGTTAGCCACATTGCGCAGACAAATACTACACGGAAAGGATTATTTTCATCTTTGAATTCTTTATCAAGTTCACGATCCATCATCTTTTTACGATGAGGAATTATATCTATTCCGTGCTTCTGAAAATATTCAACTTCTCCCTGTTCCTGGCTGATTACAACACACATTTCTGTGGCTTTCATCCATTCAATTTTTGTCTGTAAATCCTGCAGCTCCTGATCAGAATCTAGATTTGCGGCTTTAGCTTCAAGTTCTGTGATTTTTTCTTTCCAATATTTCTGGCAGAGTTCCAGCATCTGTACACTTGTAAGACGGTCCACAGAAACAAACATTGCCTTTCCAGTCTGCCATACTTCTGAATAATGATTTACAAAATCCCTTGCAATTTTATCAAGACGTTTTGGATTTCTGATTATATGAAGTTCCTGCTTTATAAGATTTTCAACCTTAGCTCGCTTTTCTTCATCATCAATTTGTTCCATAGCTTCAAGAAGTTTATCGTTTATTTCTGGATTATCAAGCAGAAGTTTTTCACCACGATTTTCGTAATAAAGAGGAACTGTTGCGCCATCATCTACTGCGCGCTTAAAATCATAAATGGAAACATAGTCACCAAAAGTACGCTGGGTAATATTATCAAAACTAAAAAGCGGAGTTCCTGTAAAACCAATGCGGCTGGCTTCTGGCAGAAGGCGGCACATATTGTCTGCATAAACTCCATTCTGACTTCTATGAGCTTCGTCACTTATTAAAAGAATATCGTAATCTGTATGAATTGGCTTTGCATCCGGCTTATTGAATTTCTGAATGAGAGAGAAAATGTAAGCCGGATTTCCTTTGAGTTTTTCTATTAAATCTTCTCCACTGGAAGCAATGTATTTACCGGCCTTTACGTTACCAAGACAGCCACAGGCTTCAAAGGTTCCGCTAATCTGTTTATTTAATTCTGTGCGGTCTGTAAGAATTACAATTGTTGGAGAGCCTTCAAGCTTGCGGTGAATCTTCTGCGCCAGAAAGAGCATTGAATAACTTTTTCCGGAACCCTGTGTATGCCAGAAAACACCAAGTTTGCCGTCTTTGAATTTACGTGCTTTATAGTTTTCGAATGCCTGATTTACACCAAGGAACTGATGGTTTCTTGCAAGAATCTTTACAACCTTACCGTTTGAATGGTCAAAGAGAATAAAGTTTTCAAACAGATCCATAAAGTTCTTTTTATTGCACATGCCCAAAAGCATAGTTTCAAAAGCTACAGAACCTTCTTCATCATCTTCGCTAAGACGTTTCCATTCGTGAAAAAACTTAAACTTAGCTCCGAGAGTTCCAACTTTTGCCTCTGGTCCGTTTGCAAACATTATGAAAGCGTTGTAATAAAAAAGCTGAGGAATAGTAGTCTGATAATCTTTGTAATTATCGTTGTAAGCATTTTCTACAGGAATATCATCGCGTTTAAGTTCAACGAATAAAAGCGGAATGCCATTCACAAAACCAACAATGTCTGCACGGCGGTGATAAACTTCTCCCCAGATTTTCATTTCCTGCACAGCAAGAA
>CAMPAL010000035.1 GCA_946631855.1 uncultured Treponema sp.
AGGGAAGGTATCGTTAGAAGATTGACTCATATTAATATCATCATTAGGATGACAGAGTTTTTTGCCGGCAATTTCATTTGCACGGTTTGCAATTACTTCGTTTGCGTTCATGTTGCTCTGAGTACCAGAACCGGTCTGCCATACAACAAGAGGGAAGTGGTCATTTAATGAACCAGAAATTACTTCATCACAAGCCTGACTGATAGCTTTCAATTTTTCATCAGTCATTTTTTCTGGTTTTAATGCATTATTTGCAATTGCGGCAGCTTTTTTCAAATATCCAAAAGCTTTTGTAATTTCTCTAGGCATTGTTTCAATTCCAACACCGATTTCAAAGTTTTCATGGCTGCGTTCAGTTTGAGCTCCCCAATATTTATCAGCTGGAACTTTTACTTCGCCCATTGAGTCGTGTTCAATTTTGTATTCCATAGTGTATTCCTTAAAATAGTAACAGGATGAACAGGATATAAAGGATATTAAAAAATTATTAATTATCTTTATAATCCTGTATATCTTGTTTTTTATCTTATTTTACAAAATTAGAAGCTTACGTGCTTGATAACTTCTTTGAGACAGTCTGCACTATGGCGGAGAGATTCAATTTCTTTATCTGTTAATGGAGCTTCGATACGTCCTTTAATTCCTTTTCCACCAATTACAGTAGGAATAGAAAGACAAACATCTTTAATTCCATATTCACCATCAAGCATTGAAGAAATTGTGAGTACAGAATCAGTGTCGTAATTCAAAGCTTCACAGAGAGTTGCTGTTGTTACACCGATAGCGTAGTTTGTACATTTTTTAGCAGCAATGATGATTCCACCAGATTTTCTGATGTAATCTTCAACATCATCTTTGTCAAAGTCAGGAAGTTTATCACCACGATAAGATTTTGCGAAATCATCAACTGGGATTGATCCAATATTTGCAAGAGACCAAGGTACAAATGATGAATCACCATGTTCTCCGAATACATATCCGTGAACGTTTTCCTGAGCAACTTTGTAAGTTTCTGCGATTCTTGCACGGAAGCGGGCTGTATCAAGCATTGTTCCTGTTCCAAAAATATGATTTGCTGGAATTCCAGAAGTTTTTACAAACTGATATGTCAAAATATCTACAGGATTAGCAACAATAACATAAAGAGCATTAGGAGCAGCTTTTGTAATCTGTGGGATAACAGATTTTGTGATATCAACGTTTGTCTGAGTAAGGTCAAGACGAGACTGACCAGGTTTACGTCCAACACCTGATGTAAATACTACGATATCTGAATCTTTTGCGTCTTCGTAATCACCGTCATGAACATATACAGGTCCAATAAATGGTGTACCCTGACGGATATCCATTGCTTCACCCATAGCCTTTTCTTTTACGATGTCGATGATAACAATTTCAGAAGCAATCTGCTTTAATGTAAGAGCGTAGGCTACAGTCGAACCAACCTGTCCTGCACCGATGATTGTAATTTTTCTTGACATTTTTCTGTCTCCTAAAAAATAAAAAACTAATTATTCCAGGATTTTTTTTAAACGAAAAAACCCCTAATTATCTTAATAACTATAACGTTTTTTTTTAATTTTGTGAAGTTAAAAATAGATAAGGAGAATAAAAAGAAAAAAGGCATAAAAAAAAGCTCATCAATTTGATGAGCTTTTGAAGAGCGGATGAAGGGAGTCGAACCCTCGTCATCAGCTTGGAAGGCTGAGATAATAAGCCGTTATATGACATCCGCATTTGTTCAGGTGACTTAGTGTCGCTTGATGTTTAATACTATATAGATTTGGAAAAAAAAGGTCAATAGCTAAAATCGTGATTTTTTAATTTTTTTTAATAATTAATTAAAATTAATTTTATAGAAAAAATTGGAATTTTTGATATTTGTCTCATATAATTTAATGTTATGAAGAGAAGTTATTTATTTTTGATTACAGCCTTGCTTTTTAGTAATTTTCTTTTTGCTAAAAGTGATTTTTTTGATAATTATGTCTATCAGTCCTGGAATTCATTTGGAACATTAAACGGAACTACAATCACTGATATCACACAAACTCAAGACGGCTATATTAATATTGGTACTTATGAAGGACTTGCACGTTTTGACGGTATTTCTTTTACAACTCATAAGCGGAATTCTGAAAATAAACTTACTTTTGTATCTGTTCGTGCCATTCTGGAAGATTCAAAAGGTAATTTATGGCTTGGTTCAAATGATGAAGGCCTACAGGTAATATCACCTTTATCATGCAAAACTTATACAATGCAAAACGGTCTTCCAAATAATTCAATTCGATGTTTTACAGAAGATAAAAAAGGAAACATCTGGATTGGAACTGCTGCCGGGGTAGTTTATATCACTCCAGATGGACATATGATTACACCTCAGTTTGAAGCTGGAACTATCTCAAAAGGGCTTATTGCTACATCTCTTTATTGTGACAATTATGGAAAAGTCTGGCTTTTATCAGCTAATGAAAAAGGGCTTTTTCTTTTTGAAGACGGACTTTTTAGAACCAGACCTGGACTTGATGATTACGGAATTTATTTTGCAACATCGATTTGTCAGGATGCAGACGGATATTACTGGATTGGTTTAGGTGAAAATGGTCTGTATAAAATGAAAAATGATGTGTTCGAAAAAGTTGATACAGGCACAATTCTTGATCATGTTGCAATTACTTCAAGTTTTATTTCAAAAGATGAAGTTATCTGGTTTGGATCAGAAAAAGGTCTTGTTGTTTATGCTAAAAATAAATTTTATGAATATCATGGAAAAATCCTGAATAATACCAAGATAAATAAAATTATTAGCGACAGGGAAGATAATATCTGGTTTGCTACAGATAAAAATGGTATTGGAAAACTTACCCATGGAAAGTTTAAAATGAACAGGCTGGGGGTAACTGTTAATTGTATTACCGAAGATAGAACTGGTCGTCTTTGGGCTGGAACTGACCAGGGAATGATTTGTTATGAAAATGATAATGAAGTTTCAAATCTTCTTACAGAATATACAAAAGGATTAAGAATTCGGGATGTTCAGCCTGCTTCAAATGGAGATTTATTAGTTTCCTGCTACACAAAACCAGGACAACTGCGTTATGACGGAAAAACTATTAAAAGCTGGACTACTGATGATGGTCTTGCAGGTAATAAAGTTCGTGTAGCAATAGAAACAAAACCAAATGAACTTTATGTAGGTACTACCACAGGATTAAGTATAATTCATCAGGATGGAAGTATCAGAAATTATAAACAAAATACAGGGCTGGAAAATGAATATATCATGGCCTTGTATCAGGATTCAAACGGCGTAATCTGGATTGGAACGGATGGTGGTGGTATTTATTTGATGAAGGATGAAGAAATTCTGACAAACATCACCTCTGAAAACGGTCTTGCCGGAAATGTAATATTTAAGATTTCCCAGAATATTGATGGAGCCTACTGGATTTGTAGTGGAAGTGGAATCACCCGTATTCCAAAATATGACAGTACAAAAGGAATGCCTCAGGTTTTCCAGAATATTGATTCAGAAAAAGGAATAGAAACGGACTCAATGTTTCAGGTTCTTGTTGATTCCAATAAAAATTTATGGATGACTAGTAATCATGGAATTTCTTCAGGATCTTTTAAGGATTTTCTTGATCTTGCTAACGGAGATATTTCTTCAGTTTCTGTAAAATTTTACAATAGAAATGACGGTCTTGATTCTGATGGACCAAGTTCCACCTCTAAAAGTTGTATTGATATAAAAGGAAGAATCTGGTTTGCAATGAATGATGGAATTGCAATTTATGATCCTGTAAAAATTGTAGAAAATCCAATCAGGCCTCTTGTTCAGATAGAAAAAATTGTAGTAGATGACAAAGTCCTGCTAGATAATACTTTATATCATTCTGATTCTGAACAGATTATCCTCAAACCAGGAACTAAACGTGTTGATATTTATTTTACAGGAATAAGTTTTGATGCTCCAGAAAGATTAACTTTTGTTCATAAACTTACTAATTTTGAAAAAGATTACAGTGAACCTTCAACTTCAAGAAAAATTTCTTATACAAATCTTTCAACTGGAAAACATACCTTCATTGTTAATTCAATAAATGGTGATGGATTTTATTCAACTCAGACAGAAGCAATTTTATTTGTTCAAAAGCCATATTTTTATCAGGTTCCATTATTCTGGATAATTCTTTCAATTTTAATTCTTTCAGGTTTATCTTTTCTTGTGATGATGAAGCAAAGACGAATTAAACAGGAAAATATCCGTCTGGAAGGAATGGTAAGAATGAGAACCAGAGAGTTAATGCTTGAAAAAGAAAAGTCTGATGAACTTTTAAGGGCGATTTTACCAAGTCAGATTGCTCTTGAATTAAAAGATGGTATTCATTCTATTGGTCAGGATTTTGATGATGTAACGGTTCTTTTCACCGATATTGTTGAATTTACAAAAACTTCAAGCGGTCATACTGCCTCAGAAATTGTTGATGCATTAAATGATCTTTTCACCTTATTTGATAAAAGAGCCCAGAAGAGTGGTGTAGAAAAAATAAAGACAATTGGTGATGCTTATATGGCAACTTGCGGAGTTCCTACACCAAATCACAGACATGCTCAGATTATGATAGAATTTGCAAAAGGAATTCTTGAAGATCTGGAAACTTATAATAAAACTGCAAAAATACCATTTAGAATTAGAGTTGGATTAAACAGTGGTCCTGTTACAGCTGGTGTTATTGGTAGAACGAAATTTATTTATGATGTATGGGGTAATACAGTTAATGTTGCCAGCAGAATGGAAACTGCCGCTACTCCTGGAAAAATTCGTGTTACTGAAGCTGTAAAAAATCACCTGCAGCCTGGAGAAGGTGGAATTACATTTAGTGAGCCAATTGAATGTAACATCAAAGGTAAAGGTCTTATGACTACTTATGATATTTTATAAAGAAGGCCTTTTTGTTCTGGAGGATTTATGAAAAAGAAAAGTTTATTCATCTGTTTAGTTATATTTATTTCGTGTGTGTTTTTTAATTCCTGTAAAGAAAATACTAAGGATTCCAAAGTTGTAAAAATTGGTCTTTTGCATTCTTTGACTGGAACAATGGCTATAAGTGAAGTTCCTGTTTTAGAAGCTGAATTACTTGCAATAAAAGAAATAAACGAAAGTGGTGGTGTTCTTGGAAAAGAGATTGTTTTTGTAAAAGAAGATGGGGAAAGTAAGCCTGAAATTTTTGCAGAAAAAGCAAGAAAACTGATAACTGAAGATGAAGTTGTTTCAATTTTTGGCTGCTGGACATCTGATTCAAGAAAGGCTGTAAAACCTGTACTTGAAGAATATTTCAATCTTTTGTGGTATCCGGTTCAATATGAAGGAATGGAAGCAAGTCCCTGCATTATGTATATGGGGGCTTGTCCAAATCAACAGGTTATTCCTGCAATTGAATATTGTAAGGAACAATTTGGTGAAAAAATGTTTCTGCTTGGAAGTGATTATGTTTTTCCTCACACTGTGAACAAAATTATTAAAGCTCAGTTAAAAAACTTGGGTGGTGAATGCAGTGGAGAAGAATATCTGCCTTTAGGAGCAGATGATTTTTCTGAAACTATAAAAGAAATTAAAAATTCAAAACCTGATGTAATTATTAATACTTTAAATGGTGATTCAAATATTTCTTTTTTCAAACAGTTTTCAGAAGCAGGTTTTTCAGCTGATAATCTGCCTGTTATGAGTTTTTCAATTGCAGAAGGGGAAGTTCAATCTATTGGAGTTGAATATCTGGAAGGTCAGCTTGTTGCATGGAATTATTTTGCAACTACAATTTCTGACGAAAATGAAAAATTTATTAATGATTTTAAAGTTGAATCAGATGGTAAAATGCCGGGAGATCCTGTAGAAGCAGCATATATTGCGGTTCATATGTGGGCTGCCGCTTGCGAAAAAGCCGGTACTTTCGATGTTGAAGCTGTTCGTATGGCATCTAAAGGATTAAGTTTTGCAGCCCCAGAGGGGATTGTAACAATTGATGGTGGAAATCAGCATTTATGCAAAAAAGTTAGAATTGGAAAAATAAAGAATGATGGTTTGATTGATGAAATTTGGTCTACTCCAACAACAATTAAACCTGATCCATATTTAAGTACTTATGCATGGGCAAGAGGTCTATAAATTATTTTAAGACAATATTTAAATCATCAATTTTTTTTAGCTCTGTCGTATTTGAAATTATAGGATTTGGCCAGAGAAAAATTTGAGAGTATTGTTTTAAGAAACTAATCTGATTCTCAGAAATTGTCCGTAAATTATTTTTTCCAATGTTTAAGACTGGCTGGTTTTTGACATTAATAAATTTTGGGATATCGTTATAATCTTCAAAATTTTCTTCATCCACCACAATAGAAACATGGAAATCAATTTTTTTTATAAAAAGTAACTTATCAATATCAATGATTTCTTTCTTGAAGTTTTCAGAACTTTCAGAAGGAATGTAGAGAGTAAGATCAATTACTTCCAGATTCTGCATGTTTTCAAGGAATTTTATTGATTTTATAAAACAGGAATTAATGTAAAGTTCTTTCAGATATTTTAAATTTGAAAGAAAACTGAAGTCATCAATAAAATTTACATCATTTATTTGTATAACCTGAAGATTTTCCAACTGTTCCAGGCCTTCTATATCCTCTAAAAGAAATTCTCCACTATCATTTGTTTTTGGAATGGATGTTTCAGATAAAATTAAAAGATGTGAATTTTTATTTACCTTTTTTTCAAGAATTTCCCCATCGTTGTAGAAAAATTTTAAAACAGCACTTTCCGCTGATAATGATAGGGGTAAAAAACTTAAAAAGATAAATAAAAGTATTTTTTTCATATTGGTAATAATTTTGCACAAAAGATTTTTTATTACAATATACTATTATATACTTTTTATTGCTCTAACTGTATAATATTTTATTATGAGCAAGTTTACATTTAAGGGTGGAATTCACCCAAGAGAGATGAAAGAGCTTAGCAATAAATGTTGTATAAAATCAGCTTTTCCATCATCTCGAATGGTAACTATACCTGTTACCATGGGAGGAGCCCCTAATACTCCATGTGTTGCTGTTGGTGATCTTGTTGCAAAAGGTCAGGTAATTTCCAACGGAGACAAGTTTATGAATTGTCCTGTGCATTCATCTGTATCTGGCAAAGTAAAAAAAATACAGAATTGTCTTGTCACAGGAAACCAGGAAGTTCCATGTATCATAATTGAAGCTGATGATGAAAATCGTACATCATTTATGGAACCATTAGATCCATTTACATGTGAACCAGCTGATGCATTAAAAAGAATTAGAGATGCTGGTATTGTCGGAATGGGTGGTGCATCTTTCCCGGCACACGTTAAATTAAATCCCCCTGAAGATAAAATTATTGATTATGTTCTGATTAATGCAGCCGAATGCGAACCATACTTAACCTGTGATGAAAGAACTTTACAGGAAGAAACTGAAAAGTTTATTGATGGGGTTGCCATTGAATGCAGAATAACTGGTGCTCAGGGAATAATTGTTCTTGAAGAGAATAAAGAATATATAAAGCCAAAACTTCTTGAAGAAATTAATAAGAAAGGTTATAGCGATGATATTTCTGTTTGTGTTGTAGAGACAAAATATCCTCAGGGATCAGAAAAGTTTATTGTTTCTGCAGCTCTTGGAATAGAAATTCCTTCTGCAAAACTTCCTGCAGATGCCGGGGTTATCATTTCGAATGTTGGAACTGTCTGTGCAATTTCAGATGCATTCAGAAAAGGCCTTCCTCTTATTGAACGTTCTCTTACAATTTCTGGAGAAGGTGTAGAAGAACCTTGTAACTTAAGGGTTCCTGTAGGCACTTTAGTTTCAGATTTAACACCTGAATATTTCAAACTTAAAGAAGACAAGATTGAAAAAATAATTTCTGGTGGACCAATGATGGGGTTTGCCATGCCTTCAATCAACTTCCCGATTGCAAAAGGTACTTCTGGAGTTACTTTCCTTACAAAAGATGGTATTTATCTTGGAGAAGAAGACCAGTGTATTTCATGCGGAAGATGTGTAAGAACTTGTGCAATGCATCTTACCCCTGTAATGATGATTCGGGAATTAAAATCTGGAAATCTTAATAAAGCAAAACGCTATGGACTTATGGATTGTATTGAATGCGGATGCTGTGCTTTTGTTTGTCCTGCTCATATATCAATCGTTCAAAGAGTCAGATTAGGAAAAAATCTTGTTCGTCAGAAAATGGCAGAAGAAAAAGCAAAAGAAGCTGCTAAAAAGAATGAAAAGGGGGACAAATAATGTCAAATAATCTTCACTTATCTTCAAGTCCTCATTTTACAGACAGATTTGATACTTCAAAAATCATGCTGGCTGTAATTATAGCTTTAATTCCAGAAGCTGTTGCAGGCGTTGTTTTCTTTGGTGTAAAAGCTTTAATCACAATTTTGACAAGTGTCGTTTCCTGTGTGCTTTTTGAATTTCTTTTTCAGAAAGTAACTAAGCAAAAGATTACAATAAAAAATAATTCTGCAATTGTTACAGGCCTTATGCTTGCTTTAGTTTGTCCTCCAACAATTCCATGGTGGATGATTATTATTGGTTCTGCAGTTGCAATTATTTTTGCTAAAGGAATTTTTGGTGGAATTGGTTCTAATGTTTTTAATCCTGCATTAACAGGTCGTGCTGTATTATTTATCAGTTTCCCTGCTGCAATGGGTGCAAAATGGATGGAAGCATTTAAACCGGATGCAATATCATCTGCAACTTTACTTTCTTCATTAAAAGCTGGTTCTGTAAGTTTTGACCAGATTAATTTTATGGATTATTTCTTGGGTGCTAGAGCTGGTTGTATAGGGGAAACTTCAATTCTCTTAATCTGTCTGTCATTTATTTTCCTTCTTGTTCTGAGAATAATTGACTGGCGTGCTCCAGCAGGAATGGTTGGAACTGTAGTTGTTTTATCATTCATAGCAGGTTTAGTTTCTTATGGAAATCTTACAGATGCCTGTAAAGAAGTTTTAGTAAATCTGCTTACTGGTGGATTAGCTTTTGGTGCCTGTTTTATGGTTACTGATTATGCAACAAGTCCTGTAACAAAACCTGGTCGTTTAGTATTTGGTGCTGGATGTGGATTGATTACTTTCCTTATCAGAAGATTCGGTGGTTATCCTGAAGGTGTAATGTTTAGTATTTTGATTATGAACTCAGTTGCTCCTTTCTTAAACAATCTTACAGTAAGAATGTACGGATATGGAAAAAAAGGTCACCAGAGAGCAGAAGTATCAAAAATTAATATGACATTTGATTTAAGTCAGGCAAAACTTCGCCAGGGAGGTTCAGATGAGTAACTCATTTAAGAATTCTGGTGTAGGCGAAATGATAAAACTGGGACTTATCCTGGTTTGTTATGCAGTTGCCTCTTGTACAGTTCTTGCAATTGTAAACTCTTTTACATCTGTAAAAATTAAACAGAATCAGATAGAAGCTGCAAATAAAGCAATGAGAGAAGTCTATTCTGAAGCAGAAAGCTTTGTTCAGATTAGTGATTTTGCACCTTCTGAAAATAAAAATATTACAATTAGTGATGTTTATCTTGCAAAAAAAGCAGGAAAAACAATTGGTGGTGTAGCTCAGGTTTCTGGTCCAACTTATGATAAGGGTAAGATTATTCTTGGTCTTTCAACAGAAGGTCTGGTAACTGGAATGCAGATTCTTGAACTTTCAGATTCCCCTGGTTTTGGATTAAAAGCAAATGATCCTACTTATAAAATGCCTGATGGAAATACTTTCTATGGACAGTTTACCGGTAAAGATGCAAAAAATGGCTTTAAGACCAATTCAAATTTTGATGGAATTTCGGGAGCAACAATTACTTCTGATGGAATTGCTGATTTAATGACAGAAGGTTCTGCATCTTTATTAAAATATCTGGAGGCCCATCATGAGTAATAAATTAAAAACCTTTACAAAAGGATTTTTAGTTGAAAATCCACTTCTTGTATTAAATATAGGTCTTTGTTCTTCTTTAGGTGTTACTACAAGCATTTTCAACGGATTTGGTATGGGAATTAGTATGACTTTTGTACTTTTGATGAGTGAAATTGTTATTTCCCTTTTCAAAAAGTTAATTCCTGGTGCTATTCGTCTGCCTGTATTTATCATCATTATTGCGGCTTTTACAACTATAGTTCAGATGGTTCTTCAGGCTTATGTTCCATCACTTTATAGTGCTTTAGGTGTATTTTTACCACTTATCGTTGTTAACTGTATTATTATGGGACGAGTTGAAGCTTTTGCATCTAAAAACTCCATTTCAGATTCAATTCTGGATGCTCTTGGAATGGGAATTGGTTATACCCTTGTAATGGTTGCAATTTCACTTGTAAGAGAGCTTTTTGGTGCCGGTACTTTATTTTCTGGAACTGCCTTAAAACTTGAAATAATTCCAGAAGAATACAGAATCGGATTATTTAATAGTGCTCCAGGCGGATTCCTTGTATTTGGAATTATTGGAGCTCTTGTTCAGTTTGTTAAATTTAATAAGACAAGAAAAATTAATGAAACTGAGCAGAAGGAACTTTTAGATTCAATTAAAAAAGCTGAAGAAGAAGCTCGTGCTAAGGCAGAAAAAATTGCAAAAATGAAAGCAGAAGCTGCTGCAAAAGCTAAAGCCGCTGCAGAAGCAAAAGCAAAAGAGCAGGAAGAAACAAAATCTGAAGCTTCTTCAAAGGAGGCTGAATAATGAACGTTTTAATCGAAACTTTAAATATTTTTATAAAATCAGCCATTATTGATAATGTTGTATTTATTCAATATTTAGCAATCTGTCCTTTTATTGGTATGACTAATGATACTGAAAAAGCTACAGGTATGGGGCTTGCTACAACTTTTGTAATTATTCTTGCAACAGCTGTAACCTGGCCAATTTATACTTTTATTATGGTGCCACTTGGACTGGAATTTTTGCAGACACTTTTCTTCATCCTTGTAATTGCTTCTCTGGTTCAGCTTGTAGAATTCTTCCTTAAAAAAATGATGCCAGGCCTTTATTCAGCAATGGGTGTTTATCTTGCTCTTATTACAACAAACTGTGGTGTACTTGGTGTAACTATTAACTGTATCAGTAAAAATTACACTTATGGACAGAGTCTTGTATATGCCTTTGGTACTGCAATTGGCTTCCTTATTAGTATGGTTCTGATGAGTGGTGTAAGATCCAGAATTAAAACAGCAAAAATACCAGAAAGTTTTAAAGGAACTCCAATACTTTTTGTTGCAGCTGCTTTATTAAGTCTTGCATTCCTTGGCTTTAAAGGTCTTATAAAATAATAAGGGGATAAATTTATGAATACAATTATATATACAATTATTTGTGCCCTTGTTATTGCCTTTGTTTTAGGAGTTTTGCTTGGGCTTTTTAAGAAAATATTTCATGTAAATACAGATCCAAAAGTTGAAAAGGTTAGGGAAGTACTTTCTGGAGCTAACTGTGGTGGTTGTGGTCTTGCAGGCTGTGATGCATTTGCTTCTGCTGTAGTAAAAGGCGATGCCCCATCGAATGGATGTGTCGCTGGTGGCCCTGATTGTGCAAGTAAAGTTGCAAATATTCTTGGAGCTGCCGGAATTGAAGTTAAACCAAAAATTGCTTTTCTGGCCTGTCATGGTACAAAAGATTGTGCAGCAGATAAAGGAATTTATGATGGAATTCAAACCTGTAAAGGTGCTCAGCTGGTAACTAATGGAACAAAAAAATGTGCTTTTGGATGTATTGGACTAGGGGACTGTGTAAAAGTTTGTCCTTTTGGTGCTTTATTTATGGGACCAGATGGACTTCCAGTTGTTAATAAAACTAAATGCGTAGGATGTGGAAAATGTGCTTCTGTTTGTCCAAAACATTTATTTAAACTTATTAATGCTGATACAAAAGGTGCAATTGCCCTGTGTTCAAATCATTCTGACAATAAACCACAGATTAAAAAAGACTGCTCTTACGGTTGTATAAAATGTTGTATTTGTGCAAAAAAATGTCCAAAAGAATGTATTGATCTTACTTCAGGAATTCCTCAAATTGATTACAGTAAATGTATAAAATGCGGAATTTGTGTAAATTCATGTCCAGATAAAGTTCTGGTTCTTTTATAAAATAATTTTTTATTCATATAAAGGAGGAATAAAAAAGTGGAAAAGTTATTTAAATTGAAAGAAAACGGTACTTCTGTAAAAACAGAAATTATTGCCGGTCTTACAACTTTTATGACTATGGCTTACATTATTGCCTTAAATCCAAATCTTCTTACAGGTTTTGGAAAAGATGGTGGTTCAGGTCTCTGGAACGGAATATTTCTTGCAACATGTATTGCTTCTGCAATCGGTATGTTTGTAATGGCTTTCGTTGCTAATAAACCTTTTGCAATGGCTCCAGGAATGGGATTAAACAGTTTCTTTGCTTTTGTTATTGCACAGATTGTTTCAATTACACATCTTTCTTATATTGAATCATTCCAGGCTGGTCTTTGTATTATTTTGATTGAAGGTGTTATTTTTGTAATTCTTTCAGTTCTTAATATTCGTGATAAAATTGTAAATGCTATTCCTCTTGGAGTACGTCTTGGTATTGGACCTGCAATTGGTCTTATGCTTATGAACATTGGTCTTGGCTCTAACGCTGGTGTTTATTCTTCAGCAAATGGTTTTTCATCACCTTTCTTTGTAATGCGTGACTTCTTTGGTTCTCTTACTGCATCATTTGCAAAAGGTAACATGGCAGAAGGTTATCCAACTATGGTTCTTACTGTAGTTACAATGTTTGTAGGACTTTTTACAATTATTATTTTATCTCATAAAGGTGTAAAAGGTTCTGTAATTCTTGGAATGCTTGTTGCAAGTATTATTTATTGGGCTGGACAGGGAATTTTCTTCCACACAAATCCATTTGAATCTTTAACTAAAGCTTCATGGGTTCCACCATTTAAAGATATGGCTGAAAACACTTTATTTAAGTTTAATTTCGAAAATCTTTCTAAAATTGGCTGGTTCACTATAATCACACTGGTTGTTACATTCTGTATCATTGATATGTTTGATACAATCGGAACTCTTGTAGGAACTGCTGCAAAGGCAAACATGCTGGATAAAGATGGAAATATGCCTCAGATGAAAGAAGCTCTTTTAGCAGATGCTGTAGGAACAGTTGCTGGTGCTTGTACAGGTACTTCTACTGTTACAACATTTGTTGAATCTGCATCTGGTGTTGAAGCTGGTGGACGAACTGGTCTTACTGCATTAACAACAGGAATACTTTTCTTTCTTTGTATTTTCATTGCTCCAATTGCTGCAATAATTCCTGCCGCTGCAACTTCTTCTGCTTTAATTTATGTCGGAATTATTATGCTTAGTGGTCTTAAAAAGATTGATTTTGATGATATTACACAGACTGCTCCAGTATTTATCATGCTGCTTGCAATGCCTGTTTCAGGCTCTATTGGACATGGAATCGGACTTGCTTTGATTACTTATACTTTTATCAAAATGTTTACTGGAAAAGCAAAGGAAGTATCTGTTCTCACATACGTTCTTTCTGCAATCTTCCTTGTAAAATTCTTTCTTGCAGTATAGTTAAATAAATCAAAAGAGTTTTGAAAAGCACCCCTAAAGATGGACAAAGAAAGTTCAGGAGGTGCTTTTTTTTTATTGAGGGTTTATTATAAAACCCTCAAAACGGCGAAGTCAAGGCTTTAAGCGTGAGCGTGCCTTGACTCGACGTATTACTTATTTAGAAATTAATTGTTCAACTTCATTTAAGGAAATTGGTTTACCCCAGATAAATCCCTGAATAAAATCACACTTATGTTCTTTAAGGAAGTTTAGCTGATTTTCTTTTTCAACTCCTTCACAAATTACTTCACAATTCATCACATGACCCATATAAATGATTGAATCAACAATATCTCTGATAGATTGATTTTCTTCTACATCGTCAATAAGACATTTATCAATTTTTAAGAGATTAATTGGAAGTGTCATCATTTGTTTTATAGATGTATAGCCGGTTCCAAAATCATCAAGTGCAATTTCTATTCCAAATGATCGTAATTGATTTATGTTCTCAATTGTAAGTTTAACAGATTCCGCAAAAGAGTATTCTGTAATTTCGAGTTCAAGATTTTCTGGAGGAAATTTTATTTCTTCTATCATTTTTAAGATTCTATTTGCAAAATCTGCTGAACTGATATTTTTAGCAGAAACATTAATAGAAAGCATGAGTTTTTCGTTTGTTTTTTCAAGCATTGGTTTAAACTCAGTCATAGCTTTTCTAAGAACGTAATCGTCAATTGATATAATAAGATTTGATTTTTCTGCAGCTGGAATTAAAAATCCAGGACTAATAATACTTCCATCTGGCATGGCACATCTTATTAAAGTTTCAAATCCTCGTAATTTTTTTTCTGAAGTAGTGTATTGAGGCTGATAAACCTGATAAAAATAATTTTTGTCCAATGCTTCTTTTATGAGATATTCGGCTTCTCTCTGCTTAATTTCATCATTTTGCATTGTCTCATTATAGATACAAATTTTATTTTCAGTATTTTTTCTTGTTGCGAATAAAGCGGTTTCAGCTTGATTTAAAATGGAAGTTGGTGTGATATTTGAATTATATGGTGGATTTGAATATACAATTCCAGCTCTTAAAGTAACATGACAGGTATTATCTGTTTTAGTTGAATTTGTTTCTGATGGGATTATGATTGTTTCAGATTTTATTATTGTTTTTAGTCTTTCTTCTGGAGAATGTCCTGGTGCAAAAAATATAATGAAGGTAGAGCCTGTTATTCTATAAATCTTATCATTTTTTTCAAGAATTGAAGAAATTCTTTCAGCTATCTTTTTTAAGAGATAATCACCACTTTTTATTCCGTATATATCATTTATATGTTTAAATTCTTCAACTTCAATACAGGCTATTGTAAATGATTTTCTTGAAAAAAGATTATTTTCAATATCCTGAACATAACTTCTGCGGTTTCCATATCCGGTTACATAATCAGTAAGATTACTGATAGAAATTCTTTTATAAAAGAAATGAATTGTAAAGATTGTGACAAAAGAAACTATATTTGTAATAAAGCCTGGAAGAGAGCTAAGTGATTGACTTTTTACGATACCAAATACCAGATTAAAAAAAGATAATAATAAAAGGATGGAAGAAATAATTAGTCCTTTTTTGTAATCAATAAATACCAGAAAAATAAATAAGAGGGCATTAATACCCGAAATAATTCCGCTTATTGAAGAGGTAGGAATAATAAAGTTACCTATATGGTAGGTATTATTCATTAATAAATTCTTAGTATTTAAAATTATTATACAAAGAAAAGATAAAAGACCATAAAAAAACAATAGGATATTTTTCTTAGTAATATATTTCAATTATGCCACCTATAAAACAAATTATAAGCCATATTATTAGGCTTGTAAAATATAAATGTTAAGTATTTTTAATTTATTTAAGCAATACTTAAGATTGTACTATTTTTTAAATTCAGATAATAGATATTTATAAAATCCCCTGAAGAACGGTGATATTTCTGGTAAGCCCATGTTTGTCAGGGACATTTTCAAATTTATAAAGTTTGGAGTAGCTTTCTGTAAAACTTTCAAGACTGGAAACTAATGAATCTCCAAGATAAAGACTGTTTCTTGAGAAAAGTTTTTCTTTACCAGCCTGGTCTGGATTTTCTTTTAAAAATTCTTTTTCCAATATATTTTGTCCACCACTTAAAATACGGGCAGCTTCATTCATGCCTTCACCAATGTAATTAAAATGTCTGGCCATATCAAAAAAGGGTACAACTTTGCCAATAAGGGCAGACGCTCTGATAGAAAGTTCAATTTTATCTTTATTTTCTATTTTTCTAAATCCTGAAACAATTGAAATCAAAAACTTTAAGGCCGTGTTTTCATCACATTTATCTGCAACAATGTAACAGCCATCTCCGGTAGGAACAAAATGTGAAATGTGAATTTTGCCGCTTGTGGCAATTTTATTTGTAAGAATTTTTTTTGTAAGATAACTTTGAAAAAGATAGATTTTATAAACCTGATCTCTTGTTGAAGATTTTGAAAAACCAACAATATCAATCAATATAATAAGTTTTTCTTCTTCATGTACCTGAGTCATAAAATCGGAAAGTACAGATGTCATTTTTAAGATTTTTTTTCCATGCTGTTCTTCAATTATTTCAGGAAGATTTTCAAGAGTAGTTTTTTTATTTTTTTCTATAAAATCTTTTAACATGTTCATATTTCAAATCCAACAAAAAAAGGCCCGATAAAAATCAGGCCTTCTCCGCAAATCAGTTCTTTCTAATTAGTATTTACTTTCTGCGTATCCAACCCAACCGTCATTTTCAACAAGAGTTTTTTCAAAATCATCAAGTTTAAATGGGTAAGATTTTGATAATGAACCAGCAATTAATTTTACTTTTGCAGTTCCATCATCATTTAATACAATCTTACATTCGGTATCTTTATCTGCGAATGTCTTAAACATATCTGCAATAGATTTTTTATCCATTTCAATTGCTAAAAGACCACAGTTAAACATGTTCTGGCGGAAGATACGGGCAAAATTTGTTGCTACAACAACGTAGATTCCATTAACCTCTAAAGCCCATGGTGCATGTTCACGAGATGAACCACAACCGAAATTTTCGCGTGTAATAATTACTTTATTACCAGCAACATCTGTCTTTGGATTAAAACCATCAAGTTTTAAATCTTCAAGAAGATAAGGTTTCAATGCCTGTTTTGAAATTTCTGTTAAATACTTTGCTGGAATGATTTCATCTGTATTTATGTCAGAACGATCCAAAAAAAGTACAGGACCACCAAATTGTTTCATTTTTAATCTCCTAACAATTTATTCTTATTATTAAGTATAACATTTTTTCATATAAAAGTGTATTACTTTTATTGAGGGTTTATTACAAAACCCTCAAAACGGCGAAGTCAAGGCTTTAAGCGTGTGCGTGCCTTGACTCGACGTATATATAGGTGAATTACATATATATCCTTTGATTGCGGTGGCAGCTGCACTTGCGGGACTCATTAAATGAACCATTCCACCTTTTCCCATTCTTCCGTTGAAGTTTCTGTTGGTGGTGGAGGCGCAAACTTCACCTTCTGCTATAACTCCATTACTCATGCCAAGACATGCACCACAAGTTGGGTTTGTTACACAAAATCCTGCATCCATAAAAATAGAAATCAGTCCTTCGTCCAGAGCCTGTCTGTAAATTTTTGGAGTAGCAGGGGATATAATTGCTCTGATACCTTTTGCAATATGTTGATTTTTTAAGATTTGAGCTGCAATTCGTAAATCAGAAATGCGGCCGTTTGTACAAGACCCAATATAAACCTGATCTACATGGGTTCCTGTCATTTCTTCTACAGTTTTTATTTGATCCGGTTTATATCCGAAAGTACATACCGGCTCAAGTTCAGATAAATCCAGACTGATGATATTTTCATAATCTGCATCTGGATCTGAAATCCATTGCGAATAATCCTTTAAGGCTTCTTCTTTAGATTTGTATTCGTCTTTAATAAAATCCCACAAATAATCGACTGTTTTTTCATCCGGATAACAAATACCAGAAGTTGCACCAGCTTCAACGGCCATATTGCATAAAGTCATCCTTGATTCCATATCAAAGTTTTCAATAACAGGACCTGTGAATTCAAGAACGCAATTTGTGGCTCCATTTACACCTAAAGTTTTTATGATAAATAAAATGACATCTTTTGCAAAAACTCCGGCTTTTAATTGGCCATTTAATATCAGCTTAATTGTTTTAGGTTCACGGAAAGAACAAACACCTTTTAAAATTCCTACTTCAAGGTCAGTCGTACCCACGCCTGCAGCAAAAGCTCCAAATGCTCCATGGGTGCAGGTATGACTATCACCCATAATTACGGTATAACCTGGTCTTACAAAACCTTTTTCCGGAAAAATTGCATGACAAACCCCATTCGCCCCAATATCAAAAAAATCTTTAATATTATGACGGTTTGCCCAGTCTCTTAAAATTTTCCCCTGAGTGGCAGTTTTACTGTCTTTTGCTGGTGTTACATGATCAATTACGACTTTAATCTTATCTGAATCATAAACCTGATCTTTACCGCGTTCTACAAGATCATTTATTGCAACTGGTGTAGTTATTTCATGACAGAAAACCCGGTCAAGTTTAAGAACATAAGTATTCGGAAAAGGGGATTCAATGAGATGTGAATCAAATATTTTTTGTGCAATAGTTTTCCCCATAGAAACCTCAAAATAAATTATTTATCTACGACATACTGTAATAATAATATGTGTAATTCTTCAAGTTTTGTAACATTAAAAATTTTATAAACATCAGTAAATTCTTTTTTTATACTGGAGATACTGACGTAATATTTTTCACTTAATTCTTTAAAGTTTAAATTATTGTGTATGTAATCATAAATGATATTTATTTGTCTTTCTGTTAATCCGTAATCTGAAAGATAAATACTTGAACCTTGTTTTACATTAGATAAAACAGATTTGTTGTTCACTGAAGTAGGAATGAAAGATGAAAATTTTGTTTTTAATATTTCATAGAACCACAAAAAGCAGGCAAAAACAAAGAATGATGAAAATAAATAGACAAGAGTATCTGCCCATGAGATGATGAAATTTAATAATAATGCAATTATGTGTATACAAAATGATATTATCAAAGGAACCTTTATTTCTTTTTTACCATATCTATTAATTATAAAAATAAAAACAGATGCATAATAAAGAAATATTCCAAGTGACTGAAAAGTTGAAAGAATACAGATAATACTTTCAATTTGAAAAATAGAAAACTGTAATAAGTAATTATATTTAAATAAAAGATAAATTGAAATGATTAAAACAATTCCATGTACAAGAGGTAATACAATTCTACTGTAAGGAATTAATTTTTGGCTTGGTTCTGTAGAAGTAAAAATGACGTAATAGCAAAGAATATTAATCATTCCTATGAATAGGAGTGACATAAATAATACTATTTTTTGCATTACCCATTTACGTTTTTTCA
>CAMPAL010000036.1 GCA_946631855.1 uncultured Treponema sp.
TCCATTTCCTGGCCTTTTACAGGGCGTGCACCAAAAAGGGTACGACCGCACATTTTAAGGTCTTTTCGTTTCTGGTAGAGTTTTTCATCAATAAGGAAGTATTCCTGTTCTGGTCCCATTGTTGTTGTTACATGACTTGCTTTATTTCCGAATAATTTGAGTATGCGGAGGGACTGTTCATTTAAAGATTCCATTGAGCGAAGCAGAGGTGTTTTTTTATCCAGGGCTTCACCGGTGTAGGAACAGAAGGCGGTTGGAATACATAAAGTATGATCTTTTACAAAAGGATATGAGGTTGGATCCCATACAGTATATCCGCGGGCTTCAAAAGTAGAACGTTTTCCACCATTTGGGAAAGAAGATGCATCTGGTTCACCTTTTACAAGTTCTTTTCCGCTGAAACTCATAATGATTTTTCCTTCTTCAGCTGGTGTAAGGAAGGAATCGTGTTTTTCTGCAGTAATACCGGTAAGTGGCTGGAACCAGTGTGAATAATGTGTTGCGCCTTTTGAGATGGCCCAGTTTTTCATTGCTTCTGCAACCTGGTTTGCAACATCGAGATTAAGAGGTGTGCCTTCTTCCATGGTGTGCTTAAGAGACTTATAAGCATCAGAAGATAGGGTTTCTTTCATAACAGACTGGTTAAAAACCAGGCTTCCAAAAATCTCCGGTACGTTAACGTTAGTCATAGGGAACTCCTGTGACTTCATTTTAGTGATTTAGAAATATGGGGTCAAGAAAAAGGCTTTTTATATGAAAAAAGGGAATTTATAAGTTTTCAATTAATTTTTCAGGATTCAGGCTGTAGGCTTCCGGACCGATTTTTCTTGAAGTAAGAGCATGCCATTCAACTGCATTTATGGCTGCTTCAGGAGCACTGTATCCTTGTGATAAAAGTGAACCAATCATTCCTGCAAGAACATCTCCACTGCCGCCTTTTGCCAGACTTTGACATCCGTCTGCACAAATATAGGTCTGTCCCCTATAGAAAATGAAGGTGTTTGCACTCTTTATAACCAGACAGATTTGAGGATATAAGTTTGAAAAGATTTTTCCAGCTTTAAGTTTTGTTTCCGCTGAGGAAGAAAGGGCTGAAACTGAAAAATCATTATCATTGAGCATTGCGTCAGGATGATTTTTTAAGACCTTTGAAAAGAGTCGGCTGCATTCAGAAAGATGTGGGGTAAGTACTACTTTTGCGTTTTGAACTTTATTCAGGCCTTCTAAAAGATTAAAAAGGCTTTTTTCATCGAGTGAAAAAATTCCTGCATCCAAAACTGCGGCTGGTTCTTTTGAATTGTTAAACCATTCTGTAAAAATCGGCAGGTCTTTCTGGTTTTCTTCTGAAAAGCCTGGACCAATCACCATTGCATTTGTTTTTTCCGGGATGGTGGAAGAAATCATAATTTGTGGTGATATTTTGAATTGTTCCAGATTTGAAGCAGAAGTTTTTAAAAGTGTGGTAAGTCCACTGCCAGAATTCAAGGCGGCACTTGCAGCAATTATTCCGGCTCCAGCTTTACTACCTGCAAAAACGGTTGTATGACCGTAAGTTCCTTTGTGCGCTGAAGGATTTTTTCTTAAAGGTAGTTTTAAATCTTCTTTTTCAATGAGATAAGCATCAGGATTGAGGGATGATTCAAATTTTTCTTTAGGAAGACCCAGGTTTGCTACAATAATTTGTCCACAGACGGCTTTTGCCTTATCAGAATAAAGGGCAGTTTTTTCCTGACCCATGGTAATGGTGTAGTCAGATTTGAAATATAGGCCGGATGGAATATCACAGGCAATTTTTAAGCAGGCAATATTGTTTATTGTATCAAGAAGATTTTTTATATCATCTTTTAGCTGACCATGAAATCCTGTTCCGTAAATACAGTCAACAATTGCATCAACTTTTTGTGGAATAATAAAATCTGTGACAATTTTTACACCAAGTTTCTGACACATCTCTGCCTGAATTATTGCTTCTTCGCTTGCTGGTTTTTCCAGACAATAAATGCATACCTGGCAGGTGTCGGAAAGCAGTCTTGCAAGAGCGTATCCATCACCACCGTTATTGCCTTTTCCGCAGAGAATATAAACAGAATTTACTTTTTTACTGATGATAAAATCTGCCATAGCACGGGCAGCGTTTTCCATCATTAAAAAAGGCGGAACTGAAAAATTTTCTTTTGAAAGTCTTTCTAATTCCGCCGGATTATTAAAAACCTTTTTCATTAGTTAAAGATATTTGAAAATGCATCTCCGACATCTTTTCCAGCGTCTTTGATAGATTTTCCTGCTTTTTTGAAGTCTTTTTTAGCCTGTTTAGTAGTTTTATCTAATTCTTTTTTAGCCTTTGCCTTTTTCTTTTCCAATGTTTTCTTTGTTTTTTCTTTAGCTTTTTCAAGTTTAGCTTCAGAATAATCAGCGTATTCACCGACTTTTGTGTTCATTTTTACAAGTTCAAGTTCGAGTGCGGCAATTTCTTTTGAAAGATTTGCATCTGCAAAAACAAGAGGTGATGTAAGTACAAATGCTGATAAAATTAAGGCTGCTTTTTTATTAAGTTTCATTTTAAACCCTCCTTAGAGTTCTTTTTTAGTGAAGGAATATCATTCCTAAAATTCCAAGTGGAATGAGATAACATGCAAACCACTGTAATTTTCCTTTTCTAATCAATTTCATTAATAAAGCTAATGAAAGATATCCAACAATAAATGCTGCGGTACAACCAATTACAATTGGAGCAATTCCAATAGAACCAGTCATTTCGTCTAAATCTTTTATTTCAAGAATAAAAGCACCTAAAATTGCTGGAATTGAGATAATGAAAGAATAATCTCCGGCAGTTTTTCTGTCCATACCAGAGAATAAGGCACCGGCGATGGTAGAACCTGAACGGCTGATGCCAGGTAAAGTTCCAACACCCTGCATAAGTCCAATCACCAGTGACTGAAGGATTGAAACGCCTTTAGAATTTTCCTGGGCTGGAAGATTTTCTTTCTTTTTTCCAATCTGAGTAGAAATTATCAGAATAAGAGCTGTTACAATAAATCCTGCACAGGTAAATTTGATTGGTAAATCAGGAATAAGTTTGCTTGTAACAATTCCTATTACGCCTGTAATAATTGTAGAAAGAATGATTGCAATAATTGCTTTACGACCTCTTTCATCTGTACCGCATAATACATCATCTGACTGCTGATTTTCTGGCATTGGTTTTCTGGTAATCCAGCGTCCAAGACATTTTAAAAGAGCCCAGATTTTTTTCCAGAAATAAATACATACTGCAAGTAAGGTTGCAAGATGGAGGAAAACATCAAATAAAAGCGGGAGATCTTCAAGTCCGAAAAGGTTCTGTGTTACTGCAAGATGGCCTGAAGACGAAATTGGGAGAAATTCTGCAAGTCCCTGTAAAGCACCAAGTAATAAAGCCTGTAATATTGTCATTTTTTTACTCCGTATTTTTTTTATTTTTGAGTATTATTTTTTCTCTGTTTTATCAAAAGGATGATTGAAGTTGTTACTGCAAAGACAATCATTATAAAACACAAAATTTGCCCTGTTGAAAAGTTTAAAAGGGATGTGTTTGTGTAGATTGGAGCAGATGCGTCTTTTGCAATTCTGTAACCAATTTCTACATCAGGTTCGCGGAAATATTCGATTACAAAACGGAATATTCCATATCCTCCTGCATACATCAAGGAAAGCTGTCCATCGAATTTTTTATGTTTTCTACAGAACCAGATTATAAGGAAAAGGACAATTCCTTCAAAAAATGCTTCGTATAGCTGGCTTGGATGTCTTGGAAGATTAACTAGTCTGGTGGAAGAAATGTCCATTCCAATCTTAGCAGCAAAATCTTTTACCCATTCTATATTTGCGGAAAAACGTTCTGCACCTGGAAAAACAATTCCCCATGGCATGGTTGTAATTCTTCCGTAAAGTTCACCATTCAAGAAGTTTCCAATGCGGCCAAAGGTGTAACCGATTGGAATTGCAGTAGTCATGGCATCACACCATTTCCAGAAGGGCTTTTTATGGCGTTTACACCAGATAATCATTCCTATAAGTCCGCCTATAAATCCACCGTGGTAAGACATTCCTGCAAGCCCTGTAAAGTTTCCGTTTACATCAAAAGGCCAGAAGATAAGCCATGGAGTTTTCCACATGCCGCTTCTATCATAAATAAGTGAAGAACCAATTCTTGCACCCAGCAGGAGGAAAATAATTCCAGTGGAGATGAAACTGAATAAATCATCCTCTGTGGCTTTATAAGAATCTGTATCTAAAGCTCCTTCTTTTGAAATCTTTTTCAGAACAAGATATGCGGTTACAAATGCAAATACATACATCAGACCGTACCAGCGTAAAAGGCTTAAAAACTTAAGGTTTGGAAAAATCTGGGGATGAATCCAGGATGGGTAGTTGAGATATAAAAACATTTTGCTCCAATAAATAAATATTTTAAATAGTTCGGAAAACTAAATCTTAAATCCCTGCTGAGTTGCTTTTATAAGCTTAGATTTCAGAAGGTTGTTTTCTTTTTTCAACTGAGTGAGTTCATACTGCTGGGTTTTAATCATCTCGGCAAGTTCTCCTACAGTGAGTGAACCTCCTGAAACAAGATCATCAATTCCCGAAAGTTTGAAATTATAATCATCTGCAGCTTCTTCTTCGGCATTCTGGAAATTATCACCAGAAACTTCAGAAGGATCAAAATCTGAGTCGAAGAAATGTGGCTGAGTTGAAATTACTTTATCTGCAATACGGTAGATGGCCTGTCCCAGAACTGACTGTGGCTTGTAAACTACAACTGGCAGCTGGGAAGCAAGAGCCTTGTCCTGCAGCATATCACGGAACATAAGTCCTAAATATTCAATTTCGAGTCCAAGATACTGATTGCAGGATGCTTTGATTCTTTGTGCACGGTCTGCATCTTTTGGATCTTCAATCATGTTCATAACCAGGCGTGGTCTGAACTGCTGCATACGGTTGATAAAGAGTTGAGTTGTATTTGGATCAACTTTTGCGAGTCCCTGAATTAATTGCGGAATATAAAGTTTCTGCATTGCTTTTGAGTCAGATTTAATCTGGTCAAGGTAAGCACGGCCTGGAGTTCCTCGTTTGAAAGTTGTGTATAAGAGTCTGAATACTGCATTTTTAAGGAAAAGATAACCGTTCAGAGTTGCAGTAACTGCAGGTGCAGAAACAATGATTCCCTGTGGTGAAAGAAGGAACATATCCAGGATGAACTGGTGAGTTCCTGCTCCAAGGTCCAGAATTACGTAGTCACAGTCAATATTTTTTAAATTTCTGATAAGCTTGATTTTCTGGACATGTTTGAGAGAAGTTAAATCAGGAATCTGGCTATCTCCGGCAATGAAACTTACATTCTGGTAGTCTGTTGGCTGGATAATATCTTTAAAATCAGATTTTTCGGTAAACCATGAACCCAGACTTGCAGTTCCAGGATGCTGTCCTATTACTAAGTGAAGATTTGAAGCACCAAGGTCAAGGTCAACCAAAACGACCTTTTTACCCTGCTGTCCTAATGCGATTGCTAAGTTTGCGGAAAGGAGGCTTTTTCCAACTCCACCTTTTCCACTTGCTATTGGAATAATTTGTGACATAGAAAAATTATAACATGTTTACAAGCAAAAGTGAATTGTTAGAATCAGGGGGACAGCTGGAAATCTTAACTAGATTTTTTAATGTCTCTGGCATACAATATAGGGCATGAAAAAACTACGTCAGGCATTTGCCATTTTTGTTCTTTTTATTGCATCTCAGTGTTTTGCTCAGTCTTCAGCTGATGCAGAAGTGAAGCTTTCAAGTTTTCAGTATGTAAAAAATCTTAATTTTATTTATGATTATCTTCTTCAGAATTATGTAGATGAAATTGACCCTAAAGTTCTTTACGAAGGGGCTTTAAAGGGTATGCTTGATTCGATTGGAGATCCTTATACAGTTTATCTTGATACTGATTCAATGCGGGATATGAATGATACCACTTCTGGTAATTTTGGAGGTGTAGGTCTTTCTATTTCAAAACCTGCAGAAGATACTCCGGAAAAACCTGCATATGTTGAAGTTGAATCACCAATAGAAGATTCTCCTGGAGCAAAAGCAGGCATTCAGTCTGGTGATCAGATTGTCGCAATTGAGGGGGAACCAACTCCATCAATGACAATGAATGATGTTCTGTTAAAACTGCGCGGTGTTGTAGGAACTCCTGTTACAATCACAATTTTGCGCGGAAAGAACATGAAGTTTGATGTAACTCTGGTTCGTGCTCTTATTGAAGTTCCAACCGTAAAATATGGAATGATTGAAGGAACCTCAATTGGTTATGCAAAATTAATTCAGTTTACTCCAGATACAGCCATTCGTTTGCAGGATGCAATTGATTCGTTTAAGAGCAATGGTTTTACAAGTATGATAATTGACCTTCGTGATAATCCAGGTGGACTTATTACCAGTGTTGTTGATGTTGCAGATAAGTTTATTGATGAAGGTCCAATTGTTTCTACAAAGAGTAGAATTGCTTTTGAAAATCGTCAGTATGTTGCATCATCATATTCAACTACAGTGAAAAATATTCCAATTGTAGTTTTAATTAACAGAGGTTCAGCAAGTGCATCTGAAATTCTTTCAGGAGCTCTTAAAGATTATCATCTTGCATATTTAGTTGGTGAAAGAACTTACGGGAAAGGTTCAGTTCAGCAGATAAAATATTTGAACAGAACTTTTACAGAAGGTTTTAAACTTACAATGGCACGTTATTATACTCCAAGTGATACTAACATTGATAAAATTGGTATTCCGCCTGATTTAGAAGTTCAGAATCTTAAGAAATTTTCTGAAGAAGAAGAAAAGAAATATGTTGAAATGCTTAATTCTAAGGTGATTACAAATCTTGTGGAATCAAAACCAGGCATGAAAGAAAGTGACATTGCAGAGTCTGCACGGGAAATTTCTGCAGAATATGGATTTGATGAACGATTGATCAGAAGACTTATTAGAATTCAGGTTCAGAAAAGTCAGCCTACTCCTTTATATGATTTAGACTGGGATGTTCAGCTTAATGAGGCTATCAAAATTGTTCAGTCACCTGATTATTCTAAGCTTGTAAAAAATACAAAAACTTTGAAGCAGCTTCAGGAAGAGGCTGAATTAAATTCAAAAGATTCAGATAAAAAACAAGAAGACTAATGCGTCAGTTTATCCTTGAAAATCAAAATATAAAAAATGGACTTGTCACTCTTGAAGGAAAAGATTTCCGATATTTGCGACAGGTTCTTCGTGTAAAAACTGGTGATATGCTTTCTGTTCGTCTGAAAGATGGAAAACTCCAGAATTCGACGGTAGCAAAAATTGATGATAAAGGCAGAAAAATTACAATTCAATTTTGCGCGAACAGTGAGAATTCTGAGGCGGTGGAAAAATCAATTACTCGCGGGGTTCAGTCTACAGAAATTGATGGAAAACTGCCTGCTGTAGAATACTGGCTTTTTCAGTTTCTTCCCAAGCCACAAAAATTTGAACAGATTGTAAGACAGGCCACTGAATGTGGAGTAGCTTGTATTGTTCCTGTCATTGGTGAATATACTGAAAAATCAAGTGTGTATGCCCTTGAGGGTAATAAAAAAGAAAGACTTGAAAGAATTATAAAAGAAGCAAGACAGCAGAGTGGTTCTCCTGTTGATACAAAAATTCTTCCGCCTGTAAGTTTGTCCGGGGCGGTGGAGGCATGGGAGAAAGTTCCTTCTGAAAATGGTGATAAAGTTGCTTTTGTTTTGTCAGAGCGGGATGATTGCAAAGATAATTTGAAAAAAATTCTTTCTGAAGATAAAAACATAAAACATCTGGCAATTGCAGTGGGAAGTGAAGGAGGAATTAGTCCTCAGGAAGTTTTACTTTTGGAAGAAAAAGGACTTTTCCATCCGATACATTTTGCCGTCAATATATTAAGATGTGAAACAGCAGCTCTTTATGGAATTGCGGCGATTCAATCTGCAATCAACTAAAAAAATAAAAGGAAAAAATTATGTCTATTGAACGAATTTCATTGATTGGTGTACCTGTTGATATTTGTGGGCCTGAAAATCTGGAAAACGAAATTCTTGAACTGCTTGCTAAACCAGGTACAAAACAAATCGTTTTTCTTTCTATCTGGAATTTGTTGAAGGCACGTCATAAGGGTGATTATGCAGAATGTATAAAAAATGCTGATTTAGTACTCCCAATTTCAAAAAGCATTCTGCGGGGAGCAAAGTTCTTAAAGCTTAAAGTACCTGTTCGTTATAATCCTTTTGAAGCAGTAATTCAGATTCTTTCAATTTTGGATACACATTACAAATCTGTTTATTTGTTTGGTTCAAGTGAAAAAACTTTGTCCAGGGCAGAGCATAATATTCATGGTACTTTTGTAAATTTAAGAATTTTGGGTCGCTATATCGGTTATTATCCGAAAGTTGTAGAAGATAATATTGTACAGGCTATTTTTAAGGCACAGCCTTCCCTTGTTCTTATAAGTGATGGAATTAAGGAGAAGAACTGCTGGGCATATCGTCGTCGCAATAGATTTTCTTCAAGTATCTTTTTGTATTACAAAGATGCCTTCGGAATTTTTTCTGAACGTGTAAAAAGAGTAAAAGAAAAGACTTTTAATAAAGGGCATGAAATCTTTGTTGAAATTCTGCACAATCCATTTAAAATATTTCTTATATTTCCATATCTCTGGTACGTTCTTGTTTTGATATGGTATCGTTTATTTAAAAAGAAATAACAAAAAGAGAGGCTTCTCTGGAAGAAACAAAAGGCTGGTGTAAAGTTTTATTTGTAACTCGTCGTCCTGTTGCTGGTCAGTTTTTCAAAAAACTTTGCGAATCGTTTGCTGAAATTATCATAAAAAATGATTACTCTTTGTATCTGAAAAAGGATATTAAAACCTCTTTTGCAATTATCTTTGATTCAGATCTTTTTAGAGATGATTTGGTCTTAAATGAATTTGCCAGATCTAAACTCCCTCAAAAAACAGGCTGTATTTTTTTCTCGGATGGGATGAATCAAAATCTTCCTGCCATTGAAAGCGTTTTTCCAAATATTTTGGTTTTCCCATGCGATGTTGAAAAAATGCTGTCCTTTGTAAAAAGAATCCAGATGAAAAAAGAAGAATTAAAAAGCTACAGGAATATATAACCCTTTTATTCGATTTCAGAAATAATCTGTAAGATTGAGCGTCCAAATTCTTCTGATTTTGCAGAACCAATTCCATAAACATTTAGAAGTTCTGTTTTATTTTTCGGTTTTTTCGCAGCTAAATCCATCAGAGTTTTATCACCAAAAATCATGTATGGAGCAACATTCAAATCATCAGCTTTTCTTTTTCTCCACGCTTTGAGTTGTTCAATAATTTTTTCAGCAAGTTCATCACCAGCGGCTGGTTTTTCTGCAATAATTCTGCTGTTTGCAGAAGATTTGTTCTTTTTTGGAAAGGCGGTGTAGGATACTGGTCTCAGCGGTAGATTTAAGGTTTCTCTACTTGCTAGAAAACGCTTTCCCAGTGGTGTAACTTCAAGGATGTTGTATTCTCCTGTTTTCATTAGAAAGCCCTGGTCAATTAAAAGATCTGTAAGTTCAAACCAGTCCTCCCGTCCGTATTCAGTACCAATGCCCCATGTCGAAAGTTTGTTATGTCCGTTTTCAAGAATTCTTTTATTTTTTGAACCCATCAAAACATCTATTACATAGGAACTTCCAAAACGCTGACTTGTTCTGATAACACAACAGAGTAATTTTTGAGCAGGAATTGTTACATCAGAAAGAGGTATTTCTCCGGCAGAACAGATATCACAACAACAGTCCTCTTCATCCTGATTTCTATCATTTGTGTCATATTTTTCACCAAAATAGGCTAAAAGAGTTTTTCTACGGCATATTCGTGAAGTAGCGTATTTTATCATTCCTTGCAGAAGTGCTTCAGATTGTTCCGGATTTGCGGCTTCTTCGAAGAAAAAACGGATTTTGTGTATATCGGCGGCAGAATAAAGTAAAAGGGCTGATGATGGCAGTCCGTCTCTACCTGCACGACCAATCTCCTGGTAGAATTCTTCAATTGATTTTGGAAGGTCATAGTTGATTACAAAACGCACATTTGGTTTATTAATTCCCATTCCAAAAGCTATTGTTGCAACGATAATTTGAACTTCATCTTTTATAAAAAGTTCCTGATTTTTGGCTCTCTGTGCATCATTCAGTCCGGCATGATAATTTAAAACTGAAAAGCCCATATTATCCAAAGCCTGAGTTAGTTCATCCACCTGTTTTCGGGAATAACAGTAAATAATTCCACTTTGATCAGGATGTTTTTTTATGCAGTTCACCACCTGATTAAGGGCGTTCCTTTTAGGCTGAACTTCAAGATAAATATTTTTACGGTTAAAACTTGAAATAAAAATTTCAGGGTTTTTCATTCCAAGATTCTGTGTGATATCTTTGCGGACTTGTTCTGTGGCGGTTGCAGTAAGTGCTAACATTACAGCATCTGGAATTAAACGGCGGATTGTTTTTATTTCCAGATAATCTGGTCTGAAATCATGCCCCCAGGAAGATACACAGTGGGCCTCATCAATGGTGATGGCACTGATTTCTACTTCCGGTGCGGTCAGAAGCTTCCGGATTTTTTCAGAAGCCAGTCCTTCTGGTGAAACATATACAATTTTTGTTTTTCCAGTTTTAATTTGTTCAATTGCCTGAAGATATTCATCCAAATTCAGGGAGCTGTTCAGGAAAACAGAATTAACTCCAGAAGTTTTGAGGGAGCCTACCTGATCCTGCATAAGTGATATTAAAGGAGAAACTACAAGGGTAATTCCTTTTAAAATAAGTGCCGGAATTTGATAACAGATTGATTTTCCACCACCGGTTGGCATAACGGCAAGTGTGTCTCTTCCTTTTAGAACGTTGCTGATTATTTCTTTTTGCAGAGGCCTGAAAGAATCGTATCCAAAAACAGTTTTTAATACTTTTTCAGGTTTTTCGTTCACAAAAGAATTGGCATTTATCTTCATATAGTAATTATAACATAAACCCACTTGAAAAATCCTCTTTGATTTGCTATATTTACAGTCACTTCTGCCGGAGTGGTGGAATGGTAGACACGACAGACTCAAAATCTGTTGCGAGCAATCGTGTAAGAGTTCAAGTCTCTTCTCCGGTATTTAAAAGATCTTCTAGTTTTCTGGAAGATCTTTTTTTTTGCTTAAAATCGACTTGAACGCTCGATGAATCTCGCTTGAGCCGAACGGTGGTAGAACCTAAAACAATGCTGACGCATCGTTTTTTAACGGTTCTGCTATTGTCGGCTAGTTCAAGTCTCTTCTCCGGTACTTTTAAAGGTCTTCTAGTTCTCTAGAAGGCCTTTTTTGTTTTTTAAATTACTCTAGCTCTAGACTTGAACGCTCGATGTTTTAGTCTAATTCTGGAAGCATGTTTGCACATAGTTTTCTAAGGCTGATTGCTTCTGAAAGGTGTTTCGGAGAAATAGACTTGTATCCTTCAATATCCGCAATAGTTCTTGAGACTTTTAGACAGCTTGCAACTGCTCTTGGTGAAAAACCATATCTGTTTATAGCTTTATTTAAAAGAGCCTGACCGTCTTCATCAATTTTGCATATTTCCAGAATTTCCTGTGGATTTAACCTGGCATTTTTTACGCCCTGTCGATTTCTTTGCGCTTTAATAGCACGGGCAATTCCTTCTCGAATTTCAGCAGTTGTAGTTAGTCCCGGCCTTGCTTTAGCTTCCTGTGAGTCTGATTCGTTTTCAACAAAGACTCTTAAATCAACACGGTCTAAGAGTGGTGCTGAAAATTTTTTCCAGTATTGTTCAACAGACTTTGCACTGCACAGGCAGATTTTTGTTTTTGAGCCGTAATTTCCACAAGGGCAGGGATTTACTGCCATTAGAAGTTGAAAGTTTGCAGGATAGACTGTGCTTCTTCCAGCTCTGCTTAAGGTTATACTTCCATTTTCAAGAGGAACTCTTAACATCTGAAGAACGGAACTTCTGAATTCTGCTGCTTCGTCCAGAAATAAAATACCATTATGAGCAAGGGAAATTTCTCCCGGTCTGCAGTTAGGACCTCCTCCGCAGATTCCTTCTATGCTTGCAGTTTGATGAGGAATTCGAAAGGGTGGTATTCTAACCAAAGGTTCCGAAGGTTTGATTAACCCGGCCAGCGACCAGATTCTTGTAACTGATTGAGCTTCTTCTAATGTGAGCAAAGGGGTAAGAGCCGGGAATTTTTGAATGGCCATCGTTTTTCCACAGCCAGGAGCTCCCAAAGCAATCAGGTTATGACCACCAGCTGCTGCAATTTGCAGAGAACGGACTAATTCTTTCTGACCTTTCAATTCTGCAAATTCGTAACCGGGAGAAATTTTTGTAAAATAAATACCATTTATTTCCTCACAGTCAGGAGGAATAAAACTTGATGATTTTGAGTTGTTTCTTGACTCAAAGAAGGAAGAGTCTTGAATCGCCTGAAAAGCATTAACCAGATTATCAGCTCCATACACTTTTACACCGGTAACTTCTCTTGCTTCATCTGCATTTTGAAGCGGTACAATACAGTGCATAATTCCACACGACGCAGCTGTAGAAACTGCCGCATGAACACCTTTCACTGGTCTTATCTTTCCAGACAGTTCAAGCTCACCCATAATCAATACGGGTTCTGCAATAAATTCTTTTTGACCATCAGCATGAGCATGAGCGGCAAGAACTCCTATCGCAATAGGCAGATCAAAACCGGCACCTTCTTTTCTCATATCCGCGGGGGACAAACTTATCAGTACTCTTTCAGGAGGAAAATCAAAGTTAGAATTCCTTATAGCAGCCTGCATCCTTTCTCTGGATTCTTTGACCGCACCATCGGCTAGACCAACAATATCAACCGCCGGAATTCCTCTTCTCAAATCAACTTCTACAGTAACCAAAGCGCCCTCATATCCGAAAGGCGAAAAAGAATAAACTTGCATTAAAAACACCTCTGTATTAGTTATTGCCTCAATATGCGATTTTTACCAAAATTTCTAAAAAAAAATGTAAATTTATTAAAAATTATTTAAAATCCAGAGGTTTGGGACTTGAACACCTTAATTTTTTTTTATATTTTACTTTTTTTACAACTATTTTGCTAAATCTGTGTTATATTAATAGATACATCTTTCATATGATTTATGTGAATATAGTTACATCAAAAAAGTTATTTAGACAAAGCAGGAGTTCTTGTGAATAAGCACGATTTTCCAAAAATCCATTTTTACGATCAGGATTTTGTAGACATTTATAATAAAACATGGTCTTGGGTTTCTTCTTTTTGGGTTAATCCAGAAAGTGGTGAACAGGACTCAGAGGGCTTATTTATTTACCCGGAAAACGGGAACCTGATTCTTAATCAGTTTGAAACAATTTTTTCTTCTTTCTTCCTTGTATATTCAAACCGAAATTTTGACCCATGTAACAACATTGATTATTTTTATGCACGTCAGGAAGATTCTGGAGCAATTCGCTGGAAGTATGATGTAAAGACAAATCAGCCTGTTCTGAACAAAGATAATCCAGAAGGTGTTGGACTTCCTCTGTTTGCATTTGCTGAATACAATCTTTATCACAAATCAGCAAATAAGAAACGCATTAAGGATGTAATGCCAATTCTGCAGAAATATATGACCTGGCTGGATGAAACATTTAAACAGGAAAATGGTCTTTATGCAGTTCCTGTTTGTGCATCTTCAATGGAAAATACACCACGTAAAGATGCTTTCTATCCAATTGATTTTAATGCCTGCATGGCTGTAAATGCATCTTACATGTCTGCTTTGGGAGATATTCTTAATGATAAAGAAATAAGCTTCCAGTACAGAAAGATGTATTTCTCTATCAAAACAAAAATTAACTCATTAATGTGGGATGAAGAATCAGGATTCTACTACGATCTTGATAAAGAAGGAAAAAAATTAAGTGTAAAATCAATTGCCTGCTACTGGACAATGCTTGCTGAAATTCCAAATGCTGATAAAGCTGATTTACTTGTTGCACACTTAAATAATCCTGAAACATTTGGTACAGATCATCCTTTCCCTACATTAAGTGCTGATGATCCACATTTTAGTGAAGAAGGTATGGGATACAACGGAAGTGTAATGCCTGCTTTCAACTTTATGGTAATAAAGGGTCTTGAAAAATATGCTCAGTACGAGTTTGCCCGTGAATGTGCCATCCGTCACTTATACTATGTACTTGAAGGTTTAATGCCAAACGAAAATAAAGAACCAGGCGATTTGTTTGAAGCATATCTTCCTAATAAAGAAGGTAAAGCTAAAATGTCTGAAAAAGAATGGGCTCGTTCTCACTATCTTTTGACAGCAGGCCTTTCTACAATTGCACTTATGATTGAAAACGTAATTGGTCTTTCTATAAGTCTCCCACGTAAAACTGTAGACTGGATTATTCCAAACCTCGAAATAATGGGAATTGAAAATCTGTCTCTTAAGCGTAACCTTATTACAATTCTTTCAAATAAGAGTTCTCGCGGTTGGGAAATTCAGATGGAAAGTGAAAAACTTTATTACTTTACAATCAACATTCTCGATCAGAAAAAGAAAACATTGCCAATTCCAAGTGGTAAATGTTCTATGCTTATAGATAAACTGTAGGAGAGATGATGGCAGCCCCAGAATCAGTCATTGAAATCGGTTCTACAGGGGTTCGTCTCCTAGTAGCCGAAGTAACACAAGATAGAAAACAGAATGTCCTCGACCGTTCAGATATGCCTTTGCCATTGGGAAAGGACGTTTTTACCAGTGGGCAAATTAGTCAGGAAACCCAAAACCAGCTTATCACTATCTTAAAACGTTATAGAGAACAGTTGGAAGGCTGGGGCATTTCTCCTCTGGATACTTCTTGTATAGCTTCGTCTGCCTTCCGTGACGCTTCCAATCGTGATCCAATTATGGATCGAATTCTGGTACAAACAGGTTTTAGAGTTCATATTGTTGATGGTGTTGAAGAAAATAAATTAATGTATACAGCCGTCAGCGATGCAATTAAAGATCAGCCGGTCGATTTTAAAAATGAAAATACAGTCATCCTGGTGGTGGGCGGTTCTACTACAGAAATTATGATGATGGCTGATGGAAAAATGGCAGGTGTTCACAGTCTCCGCCTTGGAACTGTAAGAATTGATCAGCAGATTCGTAATCAGACTAGTTCTTATTCAGATATTCAGCGTTATGTTCAGGAATCAATTAACAATACAAAAGGTTCTCTTGAAAGCGAGTTGAATCTTGGACAGGTAAAACAGTTCCTTGCCGTTGGTGCAGATATGACTCTGGCGGCTTTGCTGGTTGGCCGTCCTATATCAACCTTTTTGTGGGAAATAAATAAAGAAGATTTTGCTGAATTTACAAAAGACATTCAGGAATACACCGTTGATGAGTGTGTTGCCCGTTTTAAAATCAGTTATAACGAAGCAGAAACTTTACAGGTTAGTCTTTTAATTTATAATCTCTTTTTGCATCTTACAAAGGCAGAACGAATTATTGTTCCGGAAACAAACATTCGAAACGGTGTAATTATCAGTAAGATTTCAACAGAAAACACTGAACTTCAGAAAGAATTCGACATGCAGATTATTGCTTCTGCCCGAAACCTTTTAAGAAAATATCATGGGGATGAAAATCATGCAGAGTGCGTAAGAATGATTTCGACCCGCATTTTTGATACTTTGAAAGAAGAAATAGGACTTGGTGAACATGCCAGAACCTTACTTGAATCAGCAGCAATTTTGCATGATATAGGTTCATTTATCCGTTATGATCATCATAATCTTCATAGTTCTTATATCATTCGTAACTCAGAAATTTTTGGACTTTCCAGAAGTGATAATCAGATTATTGCTCAGATTGCAAAATATCATAAAGGTACTTCGGTTCCCCAGGATGATGAAAGTTATCAGATGATGCCTCGTCCTGACCGTATGACTATTCTGAAACTGACAGCAATTTTAAGAATTGCGGATGCACTGGATCGTGGACATATTCAGAAATTTAATGATTTTTCTATCAAGATTCAGCAGAACTCTATGATTATCAACACAAAAAACGCAAAAAATACAGTTTTGGAAAGAATTGCTCTTTCTGAAAAATCGGGGATGTTTGAGTCGGTTTTTGGTTATAAAGTTATTTTGCTGTAGCAATGCGAGGAGAGGATTATGGAAAACAGATTTTTTAATCGTGAATTGTCCTGGCTTGAATTTAACGCCAGAGTTTTGTACCAGGGGCTCAGAAAAGATCTTCCTCTTCTTGAAAGACTTCAGTTCCTTTCAATCGTTACCAGTAATTTTGATGAATTTTTCCAGGTTCGTGTTGCATCTGTAAAACGTCTTCTTGCTGAAAATCCAAATAGTCTGGATGCATCTGGCCTTTCACCAAAAATGATTCTTACTTCAATATCTGCAAGATCACATCAGATTATACGTTCTCAGCAGGAATGTCTGATGTCTGATATTCTGCCTGAACTTGCAGGAAAAGGTCTGGTTTATGTAACTCCTATGCAGTATACCCAGCAGCAGACTGATTATTTACAGGGAGTTTTTAAGCAGGAAATTTATCCACTTTTGACACCTCTTCGTACTGATTTGGAAGCGTTTCCTCATATAAAAAATCTTTCAACATATGCGGCATTTATGCTTAAACCAATTTCTGGAATTAAGATTGGTTCTGAAGAATTAAAAGGTAGTGATGAAAGTCCCCGCATTGCATTTGTAGAAATTCCTTCGGGATTACAGAATATTTACTGGCTTCCATCATCAAATAAAAAGACAAAACAGTTTGCACTTTTGCAGGATATAGTAACTTCCTGTGGTACTTTGCTTTTCCCAGGTTTTGCGGTAGAAGAAACACTGCTTTTTAAGCTTGCCAGGGATGCAGATTTTGCGGTTGATGAAGATGCAGGTTCAAATTTTATTCACGCAATGGAAGATGTTCTTGTTCAGAGAAAATCATCTTTCCCAGTTCAAATGACTTGTGATGAAACCAGCCGTACAATTGTTCGTTTTTTGATGGAAAAACTGGAACTTGGTGAAGAAGATGTTTACAGAGTTCCTCAGATTATTAATCCTGGTGATTTAATGGAACTGCGGGATGTTGATGAAACAGGAAAAATGAGTTTTGACCGCTGGGAACATTTTTATCCTGCAGATTTGCCTGAAGATGAACCTTACTGGGATTATTTAAAACAGCACGATAAAATCCTCCATGTTCCATATGAATCTTATGACCCGGTTGTAAAATTCATTTCAGATGCCGCTGATGATGAAGATGTTCTGACAATCAAAATGACTTTGTACAGAACTGGTCGTGATTCGCCTATTATTGATGCTCTGGAAAGGGCTGCTCAGCGTGGAAAACAGGTGATTGTTCTGGTAGAGTTGAAAGCTCGTTTTGATGAAGAAAGAAACATTGCCTGGGCGAATGAACTGGAAAGAGCAGGTGTAACAGTAATTTACGGACTGAAAAATCTTAAGGTTCATGCAAAAATTTTAATGGTTATCCGTAGAGAAAGTGATACAATCCGCCGTTATGTTCATCTTGCTACAGGTAACTATAATCCTAAAACTGCAAAACTGTATTCAGATATTTCTCTTTTTACATCTAATCCTCAGATTGCAAATGATGCAACCATGTTCTTTAATCTTGTAACCGGATATTCAACTTTACAGAATATGTCCAGTCTTTCAATGGCGCCTGTTACACTTAAATCCCGCTTAATAAGTATGATAAACCGCGAGATTGAACGTACAACTCCTGATAATCCGGGACTTATCATAGCAAAGATGAATAGTCTGACTCATGAAGAAGTAATTTCGGCTTTGTATAAGGCTAGCCAGGCTGGTGTAAAAATCCTTTTGAATGTTCGTGGAATTTGTATGCTTGTTCCAGGGGTAGAAGGATTGAGTGAAAATATCAGAGTTACTTCAATTGTTGACCGCTATCTTGAGCATGCCAGAATTTTCTATTTCCAGAATGGTGGAAATCCTGAGCTTTATTGTGCAAGTGCCGACTGGATGAACAGAAACCTGGATCGCCGTATTGAACTTATGTTCCCGATTCTGGATAAAAAAGCTTTTGATGATGTAAAGTGCATCCTTGATATGTATTTTAAGGATAATACAAATGCCCTTGAACTTTCTTCAAACGGTTCATGGAGTCCTGTTGTAAAGGGTAAAAAAGAGTCTTCTTTCCAGGCTCAGGCTGAACTTTATAAAAAATACAGAAAGCTTGATGAAAATCGTCCTAAGAATAACGAAAAACAGTTCGAAGTAAGACGAAAGTAATCACGTTTGCTTAATTTTTAACTTAAATTTACTTAAAAAATACTTGAAATTTACTCAACCATTTGTATACTGAATTTAAGTGATACTCAGGGGGTATAAAATGGTTCACGAACAGTATTTTAAAATGCTAAAAAGTCAGGAAAAATTTCTTTCCCGCAAAAACAAAATCAATAAAAATTTTTATAATGGCATTTATAATCGCTATGTAAATCCTATTTTAACAAGGGATTCTGTTCCTCTTACCTGGAAGTATGATATTAACAAGGAAACAAATCCATTTTTTATGGAACGTCTCGGCGTAAACTGTGTTTTTAATGCAGGTGCAATTTATCTGAATGGAAAGTATTGTCTTGTTTGTCGTGTAGAAGGTAATGACCGTAAATCATTTTTTGCAGTAGCAGAAAGTCCAAATGGAATTGATAACTTCCGTTTCCGTGATTATCCTATTCAGCTGCCTGATACTTGTCCTGAAGAAACAAATGTTTATGATATGCGTCTGACCCAGCACGAAGACGGATGGATTTATGGAATTTTCTGTTCTGAATCAAAAGATAAATCAAATCCAGATTTAGGTGCTGCTGTTGCGGCTGCTGGAATTGTAAGAACAAAAGACCTTGAAAACTGGGAAAGACTTCCTAATCTTGTAACAAAAAATTCTCCACAGCAGAGAAATGTTTGTCTTCATCCTGAATTTGTAAATGGAAAATA